>JBAXBD010000632.1:0-3995 GCA_037142165.1 Schlesneria sp.
GCAAAAGAGCTGGGGCGTACAAAATCCCGATTCTTGAAAGAAAATCCGGCTGATACGAAATCCGTAGATGCCATCCCAACGGCGAACGTTGATCACTTTCAGAATTCGGTGGGACCGCTTTTGAACAAAAGTTGTCTCGCCTGCCATGGTCCAGCAAAGTCCGAGGGTCGACTTCGTGTCGATCAACTGAATCCTGACTTGCTGACGGGGCCTGACGTTGAGCGGTGGCGTGAAGTCTACAACGTGATCGGCAACTCTGTTATGCCCCCAGAGGACGCGCCTGATTACGCACTGGCCGACGATGATCGCGGTAACATTGCGGACTGGTTGAGCGGGGAACTGAATAAGGCGTCTCTTATTCGCCGCAAAAGCAAGATGCATTCTTCTTTTCGCAGACTGACAAAGTACGAATACAACTACGCGTTGCAGGACCTGCTTGGACTGCCCTACGGTCTCGCGAATACGCTGCCACCGGAAACCGCGTCGGAGGATGGTTTCAAGAACAGCTCGGAATTGCTGCAGATGTCATCCATGCAGTTCGAGACCTACCGTGAGATTGGCCTTAAGGCACTCAAACGAGCCACGGTGACTGGTGAGCGTCCGCAACCTGTCACCTACATCATCTCAATGCAGGAAGAAATGAATCAGGCGGCATCGGGAAAAGAGGACAAGACGTTCAACAAGAGTGACGAAAGCTATCGCAAGAACAGGAATCAGCCGCATCTGCTGAATCGAGAGACAGGGACGGGCATTCGATTCGCTGCCGGAAAGTCGATGCCTCAGGAAGAGGCTGTTGGCGGACAATCGCCGCCTGCTTCTCCCGTTGTGCTGGTCCTTCCCCGATCCAAAGAGCTGAAACTGGATCTGGATCGCTTTCTTCCCGATGAAGGAATCATGCGAGTTCGAATTCGAGTCGGACGCTCGACGATGAATCCTGACGAGTACGCGAGCCTGCGTCTGATTTTCAGTGCCCACACAAGTAACAACGCCAACTTCTCACAGGTCGTCAGCGAGCGTGACATCCCAGTGACGGAATCTGTCGACAATCCACAGTTTATTCACTTTGACATTCCGTTGAGCGATATCCAGCGCAACCCGTTCCGAAAACTCACGACAACATTTCCACGACGGGATGAATTCCTGCACATTCACAATGTCTCGAATGCATCGGGCGGGGAAGATCGTCTGAATCTTCTGATCGACTACATCGAAATCAGTGCTCCGTTTTACGAGCAATGGCCGCCCAAAACTCACACGGACATCTTTGTCGCGAGCGACAACAAAGTTGACGAGGAAGTCTATGGCCGCGAGGTGCTGAGTCGATTCTTGAGACGAGTCTGGCGTCGTCCCGTCACCGCCGAAGAAGTCAACCAGTTCATGGCCCTGTTTGCGAAGTACCGACCGGGATTCGCGACGTTCGAAGAAGCGATGCTGGAAGTCCTGGCGACGGCGCTGGCCACTCCGGAATTTCTTTACCTCACGCAAAGAGAAACGACCGAAGCGGCCGAATCTCCTGCACTGATCAGTGAGCTGGAACTCGCCAGCCGCCTCTCCGTATTTCTATGGTCCAGTATACCTGATGACGAACTGCTCAAACTCGCGGAACAGAGAAAGCTTCGCGAGCCAAATGTCCTTGCGGATCAAGTGAAACGGATGCTGGCTGATCCGCGTTCGAGACGATTTTCACAGAATTTTGTTGAGCAATGGCTGGGCCTGGATCGCCTGAACAGTGTGACGCATGTCACCGACAGCTCATTGAGAGAAGCGATGCACGACGAGCCAATCGCCTTCTTTGATGAAGTTCTGAAGCACAACCACAGCATCATGGACTTTATCCATTCTGATTATGCGATGGTCAACGAGCGACTCGCAGCTCACTATGCAATTCCAAAGGTCTACGGACCTCATTTCCGTAAAGTCCCTATCAATCCTCAAGCGAATCGGGGCGGGCTGTTGACGGAAGCTGCAATCATGACGATGAACTCCGACGGCAAAGATTCTCATCCATTAAAGCGAGGCGTCTGGATGCTGAAACGGATTCTCGACGATCCACCGCCACCACCACCGCCGAATGTCCCGGAAGTCGACCTGACGAACCCGGAAATTCTGAAAATGACCCTGAAAGAACGGATCGCCGATCACCGGAACAAATCGGCCTGCATCTCGTGTCACTCAAGAATCGATCCGTGGGGAATCGCGTTTGAGAACTACGATGCTCTCGGGGCCTACAGAACTCAAATTAACGACAAGCCTGTTGATGCGACGTCAGAGCTGTTCAATCGGCAGTCGCTGGCGGGAATGGATGGGCTCAAGAAATATTTGCTCACGGACCGACAAGATCAATTTGCCCGGGCGATGGTGCATAAGCTGACCGCTTACGCTCTCGGCAGACCACTTTCTTTTGGTGACCGTGCTGATATTGACAGCTTGACCGCATACCTAAGACAACGGGACGATGGCCTGGGCGACCTGATCCAACTGATCATCAGCAGCAACCTCTTCAACATGAAGTAAGAGTCAGGAACAGACGATGAATAACAAATCGATGTTGTTAAGTCGTAGAGCGTTTCTTCGCGGAACCGGTGTAGCCCTGGCGTTGCCGTGGTTTGAATCGTTTGCTACGGGCGGACCAGGTCTCGGCGAGACGCCCAAACGGTTTGTCAGTGTCTACCACCCTGATGGTGTTGGTTTGCCGCTCAAATCAGATCCTGCGTGGGAGGATTGGAGCTGGTTCCCACGTGGTGGCGAAAAGGATTTCGAACTGACCAAAGTGCTTGATGTGCTAGAGCCAATTCGAAGCGAAATCACGATTTATTCGGGGCTATCACATCCTGCCGCAAGACAGGTTCACGGCCATTCCAATGCCGACCAGTATTTGACGGGTGCACCAATCGGCGGTGAGGGTCCGTATAAGAATACGATCTCGCTCGATCAGGTTTATGCCGAACACGCAGGGGACTTTACCCGGCACTCATCGCTGGTCATGTCGACAAATGGGGGCGTTGGCGGGCCGCGTGGAGCCCAGACCCAATCCTTCAATCGCGAAGGTCGGCCGATTCCTGCCATGAATAAGCCGAAAGAAATCTTCGACATGCTGTTTGTAACGAGCGGCAAAGACGCCGCCGCCAGACTGGCGAGAAGCAAAAGTGCCCTGGATCTGCTGATTGACAATACACGATCGCTGGGACGTCAACTTTCCAGCCGCGATCAAGAGACTCTCAAGCAGTATCTTGACGCCGTACGCGATACCGAACTGAAGCTGGTGAAGGCTCAACGGTGGATCGAGATGCCGATTCCCGAGGTGGATACCCGGAACCTGCATCTGGATGCTGAGCCTAAAGAAGCCCGACTCTATTTCCAGACGATGTATGAACTGATTTATCTCGCCTTTCTCAGTGATTCGACTCGCGTGGCAACCTTTCAGTTGGGGCGAGAAAACGGCGAAGGTCCACACGATCTGCTGTCACTCGCCGTTGGTCTTCATGGTGCTCATGGCCTGACTCATGAAGTCAAGAAGCCCGATGGCTGGAAGAATCTTGGCACCTACAATCGCTACCAGGCGGAGGAATTCGGTCGCTTCGCTCAGAGACTGAAGGAGACTCCCGAGCCGACAGGCCAAGGGAATATGCTGGACAACACTTTGGCCATGCATGGTTCCGCTTCCAGCAGTTTCCACCTTTCACGCAACTATCCGATCATTTCAGCCGGCGGTAAGAACCTCGGCTTCAACAACGGGCGGTATCTCAAGTTCGGCAAAGGGAACGAAGATAATCAGGCGGGCGCAGGAATCGATACGGATGCGGGGTGGACAGCAAAGGTCGAAGTGGAAGAGCTTCCGCTGTCGAAGCTGTTCGTTACCATCTTGCAGAGGCTGGGTGTCGAAACCGATTCCTTCGGTGGATACAGCGGGACGTTGAGTCGTGTTTGAAAAAGAACAAGTCAAATAGGGTTTCACCGAATTGGCCGAGCTCGGCCAATTCGGTGAAACCCTATTT
>JBAXBD010000633.1:0-3991 GCA_037142165.1 Schlesneria sp.
TGCCACGCCGTTTTCGACTTGCAAAAACTGACAACCTCTCCGCGTGATGAGCATGGGTCGAAAACGATTCAAACGTTGCCGACGCATTGAGGCATATCTTCCGTTTGAATTTCTGATTTGGGAACGTGCGGATTGTAATTTGGCAGGTTCTCGAACCATGCTCGTCACGCGGAAAGGTTTTCAGTTTTTGTAGTGTGGGCCTTAGCCCGCACAAGATGTTGTGCCGCACGGGCTGAAGCCCATGCTACGGGTTGTGGCTCACCATTCTCAACTGACAAATACTGACAATCTCGGCGCGATGATGGCGACATTGGTCTGAGGCGAAGCCTCACAGCGATATTGATTCTTCATCGTTCAATCACGAATCTTTTACTGGACTGTCAGGCAATCCCGGAAAGAAATATGATTTCGGTTATCCGAAGTTGCAGCGAAATTCCGAGTCAATCGAAATTGTGGTCCATACCAATTATGAAAATAGCCGTCGCCAGCGAACACCGAGGCTTTAAAGCCAAGGATAAGATTCTTTCTCTCGTGCGTGAGCTTCATCATGAGGGATTGGATTTTGGTCCCTCAACCGACGAAATGTGTGACTATCCTGACTATGCGGCGAAGGCAGCCCGAGCGGTCGCCAGCGGTGAGGTCGACCGAGCGATCCTCATCGGCGGTACAGGCATCGGGATGACGATCGTCGCCAATAAAATCCGAGGAATTCGTGCGGCCCTCTGCCATGACGTCCTTTCGGCACAAATCAGTCGCAGTCACAACGACGCGAATATTCTTTGTCTTTCCGTAGACCTGATCGCGACAGCCTCCATGCCGCGCATGATTCAAACCTGGATCGACACCCCGTTCGAAGGAGGCCGGCACGAACGACGAGTCGACAAGATATCGCAATACGAGCAAGAATTCTTACGTTAGTCGGTTCAGGCGCGCAAAACCGGGACGGGCTCCAGGTGCTTGTCCCGGTTTTGTTCGCCTGATCGAAAAGTTCACCCGAGTTCGCGCGACTTCGACCATTCCGCATAAATCAAAGGCTTTTCGTTGTTTTTCCGTCGCAACAAAGTTCGCGCGACTTCACCTGAGTTCGATCAAGTTTGCCTTTCTCTATTTCGTGTTTTCGAACTTTCGTGATTGGTTTACCTCTTTATTCTCCGAAAAGCGAAATCACCAGGAGGATCACGAAAACACGAAAGAATGAAAGCACGAAAAAAGGGAGTATACCGCAAGAGCGTCTTCTGACCCCGCACATTCTCGACCGCACCCACCGTGAACAAAACCGGGACTGGCTCCGAGTTTCGAGGTGCCTGTCCCGCTTTTGTTCGCCTGATCGAAAAGTTCACCCGAGTTCGCGCGACTTCGACCATTCCGCATAAATCAAAGGCTTTTCGTTGTTTTTCCGTCGCAACAAAGTTCGCGCGACTTCACCTGAGTTCACCCGAGTTCGATCAAGTTTGCCTTCCTCTATTTCGTGTTTTCGAACTTTCGTGCTTTCGTGATTGGTTTACCTCTTAATTCTCCGAAAAGCGAAATCACCAGGGGGATCACGAAAACACGAGAGAATATAAGCACGAAAAAAGGGAGTCTACCGCAAGAGCGTCTTCTGACCCCGCACATATTCGACCGCACCCACCGCGAACAAAACCGGAACTGGCTCCAAGCTCCGGGTGCCTGTCCCGCTTTTGTTCGCCTGATCGAAAAGTTCACCCGAGTTCGCGCGACTTCGACCATTCCGCATAAATCAAAGGCTTTTCGTTGTTTTTCCGTCGCAACAAAGTTCGCCCGACTTCACCGGAGTTCGACTGACTTCGCCAATTTTCACCCTTCACCCCCAGGAATATCCGCCAAAAATTTCTTTTTTTGTCTACTCACTACTTTCTCAAAACTACTCACTGCCGCTTCGGCAACTACTCTATCAAATCGACTTTCTGCCGCTTCGACCCCGACGTTATTAAATAAACAACGACAAAGAAATACAAAATAGCGTGTCGCCTGTCAACGGAAAAACGGAGATATGTTCTTAACATTTGGAAGGCGGATGAGAAGTTTCGGAACGAGGCCGAATCGACGCCTATAAGCTTGATTCCCGGCTTTGACACCAACACAGCGGGGAATGGGGACTGTCGATTTAATATCGCCGACCATTTTGAATTTTGCGGTTTTCGCTAAACTTCGTCGCAAATCTGTCATGGAGGGCGAGCATTTTGGTTAATGAATATTGGGCGAAACCAAGAGTTGTTCGTGAGCAGGCGGTGCTGTTTGCTCCAAGTTTGGATGACGTGGTGTCCGAGGATCACGAGGTTCGCCTGCTGGACGAAGTTCTTCGGGGCTTGGATTGGTCAGAGTGGGAATCGCACTATCCCGGTGGGAGGGGACAGCCACCCATTCATCCGCGCGTGCTGGCCGGGCTTTGGCTTTATGGGATGATGCGTCGCATCCGGACGAGCCGACCGTTGGAATATGCTTGCGGGCACAATATCGATTTCATTTGGCTGGCCGAAGGACTCACCCCCGATCACAGCACTCTCTCCAGTTTTTTCAGTAAGTTCCAGAACGAACTGAAGTCACTCTTCAAGCAGGTCTGTAAGATCGCCATGTCGATGGGACTGATCCGCTTGGGGGAAGTGGCTTTCGACGCGACAAAAGTGAAAGCCTCAAACAATCGTTATCGAACATTAAATACGCGCACATTGGAAGAACGTTTGAAGAGTGTAGAAAAGCAAATCGAACAAATGCTCTCTGAGGTGCAGGCTGCTGAGGCACTTGCTGGAGAAATCAGAGGCGGAGAAGTCGCCACGAAATTGCCCGCCGAACTGGCGGATTTGAAGACTCGCCAGGAGAAACTCAACAAGGCACTCAAGCTTGCCAAGGCGTTGGACGAATCGCGACGTAAGGACGGTGTTGATGTCAAGAAAACTCCCTCGCAAATTCCGATGACGGATCTCGAGTCACGAGTGATGCCGAATAAGGAAGGAGGCTATGCGCCCAATTACACTCCGACCTGTTTGACCGACGGTCAGAATGGATTCGTTCTTGACGCGGAGGTCCTCAATACGGTGAATGAGCATCGCGAGGCGCTTCCTGCAGTGGACCGAGTGATTGAGTTATGCGGCGAGTCTCCAGAAAAGTTTCTGGCCGACAGCGGCATGGCCACTGGCCCCATCATCGATGGTTTGGAAAAGCGGGAAATTACCGCGTTTATTCCTGTGAAATCCAACCAGGCCGACGAAACGAATCCTGCCCGTCGCGAGGATCTCACTCAGCCCGTGCCTGAGTCACAATGGGATCAACTGGTTCGAAACCCCACAGGTCAACTCGACAAATCGAATTTCATCTACGTTCCTGATCAAGACAAATACGTTTGCCCCAATGGTCGCTTGCTTCGGAATATTGGCAGTGAAAACGACAATGGCGTGAAACAGTATCGTTACAAGAGCCTGTCTTGCGAAGGATGTCCGCTCGTGGCGTTGTGCCTGACCCATCCGAAGAACGCGACTCCTGAACAACGATCAAACGCAAATGGACGTCTTCGCTCAATTCGCCGCGACGAGCATGAAGAGGTTCGTGAACGGACTGCAGTTCGAATGAAGACTGAAGCGGCCAAGCAACAGTACAATCACCGTTCAGGGATTGCCGAGACACCTTTCGGCTTCATCAAAGGAGTGATGGGGTTGAGGCAATTCCGCCACCGGGGACTTGTGAAGGTCGATCACGAGTGGCGGTGGACCTGCCTGACACTGAACGTGAAAAAGTTGCTGAAAGGATTGGCTTCCTGGAAAAAACAGTGTCAAGAAGCGATGAGCGAAGACGAGAGCATCGCCTTGGCACCTACATGAAGAACGGAAATCTCTCGATCCTGTCGTGAAAAACACTGAGAAATTGGCGAATATTCCTTACGAAGGCTGCGGCCACCTGCGAATCGGCGAAACTCGGCCAAAAATTCGCGAAGTTCGAAAACTCAGCCAATTCGTCAGCCCACTACTTCGACAGTCCC
>JBAXBD010000634.1:0-3989 GCA_037142165.1 Schlesneria sp.
ATCCTGATCGCCTCGGCGCCGCCTTTCATCTGGGCATTCGTAAGAGCCAGAAAATAGGATGGCAACGCTTTTGCGTATCTCGAATTGACGTAGCCGCCCGCCTCCATCAGTCGTTTCGTTTCATTGAGCTCTGTGATTGCTTCCGTAAACTTTCCGGCGCGAAAAAGTGCTGCACCAAAAGCCAATCGGAAATAGGCGTCTTCTTTTTTTTGTTCGGCAGCTTGCGCGGCGAATGGTAGAACCGTCGAATAGTCGTCCAATCCGTTGGGCCTCAGTGTCGTCAAAGTTAATGCGGCAGCGATCGCCACAAGGTCCTTCGCATTCAATGCGGAAGTGACCGAAGCCCTGCAGAACTCTCGGTATTGATCGTGATTGCCATTCGCCAGGCTCACCTCCCCCATGCTAAGAAGTACGCTGCAATTGGCTGCGGCATTTGGCGAGATTCCGTATAGGAACCACGGGGATGCTCGCACACTCGCAAAATCTTCTTCGGCCTTTTTCCATTCACCGAGTTGTGCATGTGCATGACCTTGCCAGAGCGTCGCCAATGGCAAAAGTGGATTTGACCGCTGACGATAGATAGTTGCACACTTCTCAAGTACGGAAAGCGATTCTTCCGGTGCAATTTGAAGAACCTCCCGTGCGAACTTTATGAGTGTTGTCGTATCGTCACTACGTTTTGCAATCAGCATCCGTCGAAATTGAACCGCCTGTTTGAATTCCTGACGTTGCCAATGGTAATCGGCACGTGCCGACGTGACTCCCGAATCCCCTGTTCGCTCCACCAACTGTCGGACCGCGGGGAGGAATTTCGACGCGTCCTCAAAGTTGCTGTTTTTGATGGATTCACGAAACCGTAACCAGGTGAGCCACTCATCGTCTGGATACATTTCGTGAAGAAAGTTTTCATAGTCAGCTGGCGCGTCGAGAGGCAAATCTCGAAGCATCCCAGTCTCGGTCTCAATATTCGTTCCAAACGTCAGCATGACTTGCTGTTCCCAGTTAGTCTCCGGCGGCGTTAAATCCCATACGGCAACGCCACCACGATGCTTCAGCATCAATTGTTGTGAGTCGGCTGAGAACCGTAATTCGGACGGAAACAGATGCCGATTGACAACCGTTTCCCTTGCAAGATACCGCACGACAGGTCGCAGATTTTTCGCATCCAGAATCTCAACTTCCCCGAAGCGATCTGTCACCGCCAGCATCCGTCCATCTGGAGAGTGTCTTATGAGAAACAACTCCTGATTACGTCGAACGGTTTGCACAACATTCATCCCATCGACAGTGACGAGACTGATTCGCCCTTTCTGATCGTCGTCAATGATCGTGGCTAAGAAGTTGCCATCGGGACTCGCAGAAACACCGGCGACAAACACTTCTCCCAACATTCGTCCGGCGTAGATTCCATCCGGCTTGAAGATTCCAATTTTGCCGAAGAAATCCCCCATCGCAATTCCCCCTCCTGGAAACCGATCGATCTGCCTGACCAGTTCGCCCACTTCTGATAGTGAATGCCAGCTTCCATCGCGAAACGCCAGTCGCTGAACCTTCCCCGACTGCAATAACACTCCCAGTTCTTGAGCAACCGGGTTCCATCGCGCCGAGATCAAACCTCGAATTTCATGCGACAGTGTCGGCGCGTTGTTGTTCGCCAGGTGGTGGATCTGCAAGAAACCACTTTCTCCATTGCGATCATTTCCAACCAACAATAGGCGCTGGTCCGTTAAGAATTCGCAAGCGACGACTGGGCCGGGAAGATCGAGAATCTTGCCGATTGGCTGGCCGGTCTTGCTTGCGAAGACAATTACCTGGGTTTTTTCCTCCGTTGTCTCTTGTTGCCACCGATCCCTAAAGGACTCAATTGAACTGACGCTTGGATCATTGGGCTGCCAGTGCGGCGCTTTCTGGGAGGAAACAACAATCAATTCTCCCACTTTCAGAATTGCCATGCGGTCCGCCATGAACCCGCCGGGCAATGGAGTGCTCCATTGCAGTTCGTTTGTCGTCGCGTCGCTCAGCCGCAGGCTTGGCTGAGGTTTCTTCGAACCATTCACTTCGACGATGAACCGAAAGTCTTCGGAGAGTTCAATCACATTTCGGCGGTCGATCTCATCCATTCGAGGATTGGGTGCCTTATTTTGATTTTCGGTTATGCTGGGCCGATAGGGCGCTGGATTGCCGCCCCATTCTCGTGGTCGACGCTTGGAGAGTCGTGACTCCTTTAATCCCTCCATCGTCCAGATGCGAATGAATCCGTCCGAACTGACCGTGACCAGTTCCTCTCCATCGCCTAGAAAATCGGCTAACAAGATCTCATTCGAGTGCTTAACGGGCAAACAGACTTCATTGCCAACCAGCTTATTGACGAGATGTACGCGTCCATTTTTTGTCCCAATCGCAACGACAAGACCGTCAGCAGAACTTCGCTTCGAAACCGAAGCCACACCGCCATCGAGCTCAATTTCGTGATTGAAATCGAACGATGTCTGGACGAGTCGAGCAAACGTACTCGAACGACCGGAGCTGCGATCGTCGTCGAAAACAAGTGCCGTGGCCGACCGTTCGACACCGTCAGTCCGGTCAACAAACAGCACACCGGGTTGCTGGCCAACGACCGGGACTGGTTTACGCGATTCAGTGTTCGCGGTCATGTCCCAGAAGTGAACAAGACGGCCATCCAATCTTCCGATTGCCAGAAAATGTCCTGTCGAATCCCAGGCGGCGCTGTGAGTGTCGCCTATCCCGTGCGGAAGCGGAATTGTTTCGTGCTGAAGCACATCCCACAAATGTAAACGGTTTTGATCTGCCAGAGTGTGAACCGCCAGTCGACGTGTTTGATGATCGGCACTGATCGATGACATTGCACCGCGCAGATCAAACGGTTTTCCAATTGGCTCAAACGAATCGAGATCAAACGCGGTGATTAGGCCCCTCTCCAACGGAACGTCTTGTGGATCTGGCTCTCCATTCTTATCTCTTTTTATCGACTCAAACGAATCTCGAGTGACGCAAACGACCCTGCGATCCGATTCGTTGATTCCCAAAAAACGCACCGGTCCATTTGCCTGTCTCGGTTCGCCAATTCGACTGACAGTGTCTAGATCCCAGAGTTCAACAGATGCGGACGATTCATCAAGAACAACCCCCTGTAATTCCTCAATCGCGAGGTACTTTCCTGATCGACTCATGGTGGCGAACCGACGAACTCCGGTCATTTCAGGGATCGCGCCATTTAATAACTTTCCATTTCGCACGTCCCAGATTCTGACGCGTGAAACACCGCCGTCGTAAGTGAGTGTCATCAGACGCTCACCTTTTTCATCCAACTGGCAATCAACAATTTTGCCTGCTTCCTTGACTACGTGCTTCAGCGACGGCGTTCGCGAGAAAAGATCGCTGGTACGAAGTCTCTGTCGAATGGGATTGGATTGATCTTCGGGTAGTCGATACTCTTGACGTTCCGCTTCACAATACCATGCTGCGGCCTGGTCATATTGCTTTGATTCATAACTTCTTGACGCCGCTTCTTCCGCGCGATTCACCAGTTGTCGGATGGCTTCATTTTCACTTTGCTTCGCATTGTCTCTTTCAATGTCCGCCAACTTTTGCAGTCGTTCGGCGTTTTGTCGGGCTTTTGTTTCGACCGCGAGTTTGGCTTCTGAATTTTCTTTCTCTTGACGGGCCAAGGACTCGATGTGCTTTTTTTCGTTGTTGAGCAATCGGCGTTGGAAATTAGCGTTGACAATGAAAACGGCGAGTAACGCGATTAGCGACATTATCGATGCTGTTGTTTTGCTGGGGTTCTTACGCATCCAGCGTTGCGCAACGACAGTCCAAGGATCAGGCCAAACGGACACGGGTTCACCGTTGAGCCAGCATTCTACATCACTAGCCAGGTCAAGTGCTTTGGCGTATCGACCGGATGGCTGGAGTGACATTGCGTTTAAAATGACCGCTTCCAGAGGTTTCGGTACACGCGGCTCAAC
>JBAXBD010000635.1:0-3975 GCA_037142165.1 Schlesneria sp.
CTGTGATGCCGCCGTTCATTACGATTGGTCAGCGGTTAGAAGGGGTTGGCGAATCGGAAGAATTGAAAGCATTCACCACGGCCGGTTTTTTCGGCAGTGAGTTCGGTCCGATGGTACTGCCGTATCCTGACCAAGCGGCTCAATCGGTTCGCCCACCGAAAGGGATGGAAGCAGGCCGATTCGAAAGTCGGCAACGTCTGTTCCAGAAATTGCTCGATCGATCGCCTCAACGTGACCGAATGAGCGACTTTCAGCAGCAGTCTTATTTGCGTTCGCTGGACGGAGCACATCGGCTGCTCAGTTCCAAAGATCGGGCCGCGTTTGACTTGAGTCTGGAACCGAAAGAGAGCGCCGAGCTTTACGGAGCCAGTCAATTCGGACGAGGTTGTTTGCTTGCAAGGCGACTTGTGGAATCGGGCGCAAGGTTCGTGGAAGTGACGACGGAGTATGTCCCGTTCCTGAACTGGGACACTCATGCCAACGGGCACGAAACCCTGGTTCGAATGAAGCAGGAGATTGATCAACCGATTGCGCGGTTGATTCTCGACCTGGAATCGCGAGGGTTACTCGACCGGACACTGGTGATTCTTGCCAGCGAGTTCAGCCGCGACATGATCATGGAAGGAAAGCCCGGTTCCACGGCAAATGATCAGACGTCATTCCCGGTTGAGAAGCTGGCCGAGATGAAACATTACGGTCAACATCGTCACTTTACGGGGGGATCATGCGTGTTGATGTTCGGCGGTGGAATCAAGCGAGGGGTGTTGTACGGTGCTTCAGCACCAGAACGCCCCTATGTCGCGATCGAAAAGCCGATCAGCGTGATGGACCTGCACGCCACGATCTTCACGGCGATGGGGATCAGCCCCAAGACAACGTTTGAAGTAGAAGGTCGTCCATTTTACCCGACGGAAGATGGCCAGGGTAAAGCCGTCCGCGAACTATTCCTGTAATGAACGAATCAACTCGAAGTCAGTTGATTGCGATGTCGCGCGACGCGAAGATACTCGTTCATATTATTTGACAATGAATATACTCGGCCCAGACTGAATGGGTACGAAGAAGGAACTGACATGACGACGCATCCCGTATTGATCGACGGCCAGTGGAAAGCTTCCGCCGGCAAAAAAACGTTTCAGGCTGTAAACCCAGCCACGACGGAACCTCTTCCGGGCGATTATCCCGTCAGCCCCTGGTCAGAAGTCGAAGAAGCCATTAGCGCCGCAGCAAGGGCGGCTGAAACTGTGCGTAGCTGGAATGGTTCACGTTTCGCGGAGTTTCTCGAAGAATACGTCAAACGAGTTGAACAACGTGCACCAGAACTGATTGCCATTGCCAACCTGGAAACGGGGTTGCCCGTGGCTCCTCGGCTGCAAGATGTTGAGATGCCTCGAACAACGAATCAACTTCGTCAAGGAGCGAAAGCGGCTCGCGAGGGATCGTGGGTCGAAGCGACCATCGATACCTCCACCAACATTCGTTCGATGTTTGGACCAATCGGTCCGGTGGCTGTGTTCGGTCCTAACAATTTCCCATTCGCGTTCAACGGAATCGTGGGAGGAGACTTTGTTGCGGCGGTCGCCGCAGGTAACCCGGTCATTGCGAAGGGTCATTCGTCACACCCATCAACGACTCGATTATTCGCGGAAATTGCACATCAGGCGGCGGAAGCAACAGGAATGCCAGCCGGCTTCGTGCAGTTGATCTACCGGACGGAGCATAGCGATGGCGTGAAACTGGTCTCGCACCATTCGCTGGGTGCCATCGGTTATACGGGCGCACGATCGGCAGGTGTCGTCCTGAAAGAGGCGGCTGACCGAGTCGGCAAGCCGATTTATCTTGAGCTTTCGAGCATCAATCCCGTTTACTTTTTGCCAGGTGCGCTTTCCGAGCGAGTCGCCGCGTGTGCCGAACAGTTCTCGACTAGCTGTCTGATGGCGGTGGGCCAATTCTGCACGAACCCAGGGCTGATCTTCACCATCGCCGGTCCCAACACGGAAGCGTTCACCAGTCAGGTCACCGAAAAGTTCGCGGCAGCTCCCGTCGGAACCTTGCTGAGCGAAGGTGTTCAAAAGAACCTGCATTCAGGAATCCAGACACTGGTGAAAGCCGGTGCACAGCTTTTGACCGGCGGTTCGCTCGGTGGAGGGAAGGGCTTTTGTTGCCAGAACACGTTGCTTCGTGTCACCGGCGAACAGTTCGTACGAAGTCCGGACTTGCTTCAGACCGAGGCGTTCGGCAATTCGTCATTGATCGTTGTCGCTGCTAACGAAGCGGAATTGCTTGCCGCAACCCGATGCCTCGAAGGGAATCTGACCGGCAGCGTGTACTCTGCCAACGATGGTTCTGACGATGCGTTGTACCAGAAGATCACGACAATTCTCCGCCAGAAAGTCGGACGCCTTTTGAATGATAAAATGCCGACAGGAGTCGCCGTTGTCCCGTCGATGAATCACGGTGGCCCGTTTCCAGCAACAGGTCATCCCGGTTTTACAGCGGTCGGTATTCCGTCATCGATTAAGCGGTTTGCGATGTTGCAATGCTATGACAACGTCCGCCCTCAGCGATTGCCGGCTCCCCTTCAAAACAAGAACCCGACAGGTTCGATGTGGCGACGAATTGACGGAACGTGGAGCCAGTCAGACGTTCCTTCGCCAACCACCTGAAGTCGCGGTTAAGGTTTTCGCAGAACAAGCCGCGCAACAGCATTCAACGCTGCGCGGCCTTTGATTCGTTTGTCGACAAGAACATTTTTTCTCGGCTACAAACGCTGGATAAGTTCTCTTATTTCGATACTTGTCGAAGACATTCTTGCAGCCCGAAGAAGATCAACTTGCCGAGCCGTGATTGGGATTGGTGCCCCTGGTGGAGGAACAACGGGAATCAATCGGTTCACGATCATTCGTTGTAACTCGACGACTCCCTCCCCCAAAAGCGACGAAACTTTCACGGTTTGACTTGGTAAGCGGTCATTCCATTGATCTGGAAGATCGCACTTGTGAGCGACAACCAATCCATCGGGCCATTGACTCAGCAATTCATCGTCGTCGGACGTCGGCGCCTGACTCAGGTCGATCAAGACCAGCCGCAGGTCAGCCGCATGTAATCGCTCGCGAGCTAATGCAATCCCCGCAGACTCTAACTCGCCCGCACCATGTCTTATACCGGCGGTGTCTGCAAAGATGATGGGCCAACCTTCTAAGGCAGTCTCACCGGTCACGACATCTCGCGTCGTCCCCGGTTGATCGAAAACGATTGAGCGCTGATATCCGAGAAGTGCATTGATAAGACTCGACTTTCCCACATTCGGCCGACCGGTCAGTGTGACGCTCCAGGGCATTGACAAATGCAAGCCAAAACTCGCCCATTGGAGCAGATCGTCAAGCTGACGATGCATGGACAATATTGAATCGCCATCGAATCCTTTCAGCTTTGCAATCGCGCTGTTCAATAACCCATTTGACTGTTCAAGAACAATCTCAGTTGTCTTTGATGTCGTTGTTCGACTGAGAACTTCAAGGCATTCGCAATTGAGAATGTCTGTCGTACAGGCGATTTGTTGTCGCCAATCAATGATCTCGAAATCAGCGGCAGACAGGTCACTCAAGATTCGTCGAACGGCAGCGTCACCACCGTGACAGTGAATCTCAAGCATGTCATTCGCAGTCCGACAAATGACGAGGTCTTCAGGATCGGTCATTCCCCACTGGCCGAACGCGATCTTGTTTAACGGTTGCTGGTCGACAGGAAGTCGGTTTGCCGCACGAAACAGGGAGCCGATCGCAATCGTTGAAGTGCATTCGGCGGGCGAAGATAAGTCTCCAACGACACGGATCGTGGCGACAGCTCCACGACCGAAAGGAGTCAGAACTGCGGCGGTTCGACGTGCTTTTAAGTTTAGTTGCTGGTCGGACGGGTCTCGTTCAGGTGGCATGAATCACACGAGTTTCTGTTTCCATGCGGTCAGAACCAGTC
>JBAXBD010000636.1:0-3963 GCA_037142165.1 Schlesneria sp.
CCGGCTGGGCCTATAAGCTGACAGGCGATACCGTTCCGATTCGTGGCAATTATTTCTGTTATACGCGACGCGAACCCGTCGGGGTCGCCGGGCAGATCATTCCCTGGAATTTTCCCATCCTGATGGCGGCCTGGAAATGGGGACCTGCATTGGCCGCGGGCTGCACCATCGTCATGAAGCCAGCCGAACAAACTCCTTTAACGTGTTTGCGCATGGCGGAACTGGCTCAGGAAGCGGGCATTCCCGACGGAGTGATCAATGTCGTGACTGGGTATGGTCAGACGGGGGCGGCCATCGTCAAACATCCTGGCGTCGATAAAATTGCATTCACGGGTCACTATGAAACCGCTCAGAAGATCATGGTCGATGCGGCCGGGACGCTTAAGCGGCTGACGTTTGAACTGGGAGGCAAAAGTCCGAATGTCGTGTTCGCCGATGCGGACCTCGACGCGGCTGTGGCCGGTGCCGAGTTCGGCCTGTTCTTTAATCAAGGCCAGTGTTGTTGTGCAGGTTCGCGATTGTTTGTCGAGCAACCGATCTATGATAAATTCGTGGAAAAGCTGGTCGCTCGGGCAAAGACTCGAAAGCTGGGGGACCCATTCGACCCTAAGACGACTCAGGGGCCGCAGGTTGATTCAGATCAGTTCCAGAAGATCATGAGTTACATCGACAAAGGAAAGACCGAAGGAGCACAGTGTCTGACGGGTGGTACTCGATTCGGAGACAAGGGGTTCTTCATTGAGCCGACGGTGTTTGCGAATGTCACTGACAACATGGCCATCGCGCGGGATGAGATCTTTGGTCCGGTACTCAGTGTCTTGCCGTTTAAGAACGCTGACGAGATCATTGAACGTGCAAACAGCACGTACTATGGTCTCGCAGCAGCCGTGTGGACTCGCGACGTCGCCAAGGCTCATAAATTCGCAGCCCGTGTTCGAGCGGGAACGGTCTGGGTCAACTGTTATGATGTCTTTGATGCTGCTGCTCCGTTCGGTGGTTTCAAAATGAGTGGTATGGGTCGCGAATGTGGCGAGATCGCACTTTCGAACTATACTGAACTAAAAACCGTAACGATGAGTTTGACGTAGTACTACAATCCTTCCGCGCGGCAGGTGAACTGAATTGTCCGAACGGAAGCTGACCATGACTGGATTGATATTACTGACGGGTGCCACTGGATACGTGGGTGGACGCCTGTTGTCCCTTTTTGAGCAGAAAAGCGTTCGAGTTCGGTGTCTGACACGCCGCACTGATGCATTGTCAGGGCGTGTTTCGACCCACACGGAAATCGTTGCGGGAGATCTGCTTGACCGAGACTCCCTTTCCACATCGTTTGAGGGGGTCGACACGGCCTTTTACTTCGTCCATTCGATGGGTAACGGTCGTGATTTTGAAGAGCAGGATCGACTTGCCGCAAAAAACTTTGCGGAAGCAGCGACGGAAGCTGGCGTTCATCGGATCATTTATCTAGGTGGACTTGGAAACCCTGACCATGAATTGTCCAAGCATCTACGCAGTCGTCAGGAGACGGGCGACGTCCTGCGTGCTTATCACAGGCAAGTCATTGAATTCCGTGCCTCGATCGTGATTGGTTCGGGCAGTCTGTCATTTGAGATGATTCGGGCACTGGTCGAGCGACTTCCGGTGATGATCTGTCCGCGCTGGGTCAGTGTGAAGGCACAGCCGATCGCGATTGAAGATTTATTGGCCTACTTGCTGGCGTCGATCGATATCCCTGTCGAGGCGTCGCAGGTTTACGAAATTGGCGGTCCCGATCAGGTCTCGTACGGCGAGATCATGCAGGAATACGCCAGGCAGCGCGGCTTACGGCGATTGATGATTCCCGTGCCGTTGTTAACCCCTTATTTATCAAGTCTTTGGCTTGGGCTGGTGACACCGCTTTATGCTCGCGTTGGTCGTAAACTCGTCGAAAGTTTGCGGAATCCGACGCTGATTTCCAATAACCTGGCGGAAACGACTTTACCTGTGCATCCTCGTTCTGTACGTGATGCGATTGCTCGAGCACTGGTGAATGAGGACCGTGAATTCGCGGAAACGCGCTGGTCCGATGCATTATCTGCCGCAGGACAGCTGGAAGGATGGGGCGGAACCCGATTTGGCTCCCGGTTGGTCGATTCGCGTACCATCACGGTCGATGTCTCTCCTGAACGTGCATTTGCACCGATCCGCCGAATCGGTGGCAAGACCGGCTGGTACTATGGAAATTGGCTCTGGTCGTTGCGTGGGTTCCTCGATCTGCTCGTTGGTGGCGTCGGAGTTCGTCGGGGTCGTCGAGATCCCGAGCAATTGCGTGTGGGGGACGCACTCGATTTCTGGCGCGTGGAACTCTATGAACCTCCGCAGCGAATGCGGCTTTATGCCGAGATGAAACTCCCGGGACGAGCGTGGCTCGAATTTGAAGTCACTCCCTGTGAAGGAGGAAGTCAAATTCGCCAGACGGCGATCTTCGATCCACTCGGACTTCTGGGACTGATTTACTGGTATGGGATTTCTCCGTTACATTTCTTTGTCTTTGCCGGGATGTTGCGAAACATCGCGCGAGCAGCGAAAAACACCGACGAAAAGAATCATTCAGTCCCCCGGATTCAACCGGCCGTCGAGCCTCAGTAATCTGATGTCTCATTCAGGAGCGATTTCGTGAGTGTGAAGCCGGTTGTGATCATTGGTGCAGGACTGGCGGGCCTGTCCTGTGCACGACATCTTGTGCGACAGGGCGTCGAGGTACTTGTGCTTGAAGCACAAGATGATGTCGGAGGACGCGTACGGACGGATCTGGTGGATGGGTTTCGTTTGGATCGAGGTTTTCAAGTACTGCAAACCGCTTACCCCGAAGCGAAACGCGAACTCGACTATACAGCACTAAAACTTCACAATTTCGAACCCGGTGCGCTTATTCGGACGCGAGGAAAAGTGGTCAAAATGTCTGACCCCTGGCGACGGCCGCATGAGATCCTTTCAACAGCGTTCAATGAAATCGGCGAATTTGCGGATCGCTGGAGATTGGCCAGGCTCCGCTGGCACGTCACTCAAACGCCAATCGAAAACTTATGCAATGAACCTGATTCGACAACGTATGACTATCTGCGGTCAACCTGTGGTTTTTCGGCGGATATGATCGAACGGTTTCTACGCCCCTGGTTCGGCGGTGTTTTCTTTGAACGAGAATTGTCCACTTCCAGCCGATTCTTCCGCTTCATCTTTCGGATGTTTGCCGTCGGCGACGCTGCGCTTCCAGAAGCGGGGATGGGGGCGATGTCCAGGCAACTGGCAAAGGAAATCCCCGGCAGCATGTGCCGACTCTTGACGCGGGTCGAGTCGATCGACGGTCGAACCGTTAGAATTGAAGGGGGCGAGGTAATCAATGCTGCTTCAATCGTGTTAGCAGTCGAAGGTCCCGAAGCTTCCCGGCTAACCAGTGGGCAGATTCAATCGCCGGACTCACGATCGACAACCTGTTTTTATTATGCCGCGTCCCAACCGCCAATCAAGGAGTCGCTGCTTGTCCTGAATGGGGATCAAACGGGGCCGATCAATAACTTATGTGTTCCGAGTAATGTCTCCCCTTCGTATGCTCCGGCAGGCCAGTCTCTGGTCAGCGTTTCGGTTGTTGGGTCAAAAGAAAATGAATCGAATGACTTGGAACTTGAAGTTCGACGCCAGTTACGAGACTGGTTCGGGGCTGAAGTCGATCGCTGGTCAATTTTACGAAGCGACCACATCCGGCACGCGCTTCCCTCGCAGCCCGCTCATTTTCGGGATCGTGGTACACTGAAACCTAAACTGGCTGAGGGGTTGTATTGTTGCGGTGATTATTGCGAAACCGCATCAATTCACGGAGCGTTGTTAAGTGGTCGACAGACGGCTGAGGCTCTGCTCGCGGACCTTGGCGTCGGCAAATCCTGAATCTTCGTTCAACCGTTCAATGCGGGTCCCTCTTTACGT
>JBAXBD010000637.1:0-3959 GCA_037142165.1 Schlesneria sp.
TCATGATCTGGCCCGCTAACCAACCTGCCGCGATGCCAATAAGGATAAACCAAATAAACGCCATCACAACACTCCCAATAAATTTGATGCTAACACTTGCCTGGGCACACTCACGCGTTCGATGGATAATTTCACGAGGCCTTTTGTACCGCCTCGTGGTCTCGGGATCGCAGATTCAATCGTAACGACAGTCTACAGCAAATCCGAGCAGACCAAATTGATCCCCAAATTTATGAGGCAGCGAACAATCATCGTTTTTTATCGCAAAAATCATTGGGAGCCCTTTGCTGGCGCTGCTCATTCGTGCCCAACTCGATCCGGCTGAATTCTACTTGTCCAAGGGACCGAATGGAAAAAGTTGCTTCAGTTCTGCCGGGTTGGGACGTCTGCCATATTCGCACAATTCGAACGCTTCTGCGTACTTGATCGCCTTCCCTTTTTCTTCGCCGTAGAACGAAACCAGATCACTGCGAAAGCGATCCGCTTCACGCGACTGGCGTTCTTGCCAGCGCTGTTTGAGCCACGCTTTTCGTCCAGCGACGTCGCTGGCTGGGGGAACGGAACGAACGAATTCTTCGTTACCGCTGGCGCCACCCTCGTAGACCTGTGACTCCAGTTCGTGGACCGCATCCACTTTCAGATCGAAGACATCGTCGATAGAAATGACGACGTCCGGCTTGAATGGATAGGGCTTCTGAAACCCGTCACTCGAATACAGAAACACGGGATTCTTTGTCAGGGCTGGGATATCGGGACAGAAGAACGGAACGGTCACCATAAAGGCGGCATCCTGCACCAGCACACCGACGTATCGATGGTCCGGGTGATAATCCCAGGGGCGATGAGCGATCACGATGTCCGCCTTCCATTCGCGGATCACTTTCGTAATCAACCGCCGGTTTTCCAGAGTTGGTAATAGCTCACCGTCGTGAAGGTCCAGTACCTGCGACGTGACCCCCAGCTTCTTCGCCACGGCGGCCGATTCGGCGGCTCGGCGTTGGGCCAGCGGACCACCGGCGATCTGCCAATGTCCAATGTCTCCGTTCGTGACGGAACATAGTTTGACATGATGACCCAGTTTGGCCCACTTGGCTGCCGTCCCACCCACTTTGAATTCGGCGTCGTCCGGATGAGCACCGAAGACCACGATCCTCAGCTTGCCATCCTCCTTCGGCGGTAAATCACCCGCGTCGGCGATGGCGACAATCGACGTCAGGTTGAGCAGCATGACTCCGGTCAGCCACGCGGTGGGAATTGAAAATCGATTCAGCATTGCGACTTCCTGGGACGAGATCAAAGTTGAAGAGTTCACAAAGTTGTGAACGCCCGCAATTGAGTTTCCACAATCGCTGGATACTAACCAGACGTGATTGATAAGCGAATTCAAACGGGCTTTTTCGGGAAGCCGATAGCGGGAGTGTTCCAAGCTTTCGTTGATGAATTCCACCTTCGGAAAGCGCTGAACGAATCGCTGGGCGCAAGATGTGCGATGGGCATAGACTGACATCAATGGCAAGTGTCAAACAACTAGCTGTTCTGGAAATCGGCCCGTCAGGGAAACCGTCGATGACACTTTTTCGATTCATGGCCTTCTTGTGTTCCGCACAACTGATGTCCTTTCATTGTCTCGCAGTCGAGGAACCGGTCGCGCGCTGGAAGCTTGCCGGAGACGTCAAAAACTCTGTGGCAACTGGTCCGCACGGCGAAAATCGGGGCGTGACATTTCAGTCCGGTGACTTCCCCACACGATCAGCGAAGTTTGACGGACGTGGAAGTTCCATTGCCGTTCCGGTCGCAGAAGCGTTAAAGCTCGGTAACAGTGATTTTACAATTTCGCTGTGGGTCAACACGGAAGCGGAATCGGATGACGATCTGGGTGACCTTGTCAGCCAGTTCGACACCGCGACCCGTACCGGATTTCATCTCAGCCTGCGGAACAACGCTGGCGTCACGCATTCACAGGCAAACTACCGTCAATTGCAATTCGGAATCGATTCCGGAACCGAGCCAGTCTTTCATGATGAGGGTCGACCTGGAAACGCGGTCTACGGGCAGACGATGGCGGTTCACCGAGGCAAACTGTACGTCGGAACGTGTGAACCCGGTAACAATCAGGCGGGACATCTCTACCGCTATGATGGCACAAATCAGTGGACCGACTGCGGCTCGCCAGACAAGGCCAACAGCATTACCGGCATGGCAACCTATCTGGGTGAGCTGTATGTCGGTTCGGGAAAATACCGTCTCGGCGGGTCGGCATTAAGCGAATCAGAGAATCCTCATTTTGGCGGCCGCATCTTCCGTTATCTCGGAAATACAAAATGGGAGGAAGTCGGACACTTTCCGGAAATGGAAGCGGTCGGTGGGATGGTGGTCTTTCGCGGCAAGTTATACGTCGGCTCGTTGTATAAGCCAGCAGCGTTCTTTCGTTATGACGGCGACAAGCGGTGGACGCCGCTCGAAGTTCCTAACGGCAAGCGGATCGAAGCACTCGGCGTTTTCAACGGCAATCTCTGGGCGACCGGTTATGACGAAGGTCACGTCTACCGCTTCGATGGAAAAGAATGGACAGATCTCGGTCGCGTCGGGGAAGAGGAAAATACTCAGACGTATGCCTTCGCAACGTACAAAGGAAAGCTGCAGGTCGCTGCCTGGCGAACCGGCAAAGTATTTGCCTGGGAAAACGAAGTCTGGCAGGATCGAGGCCGTCTGGGTGAAGAGCTGGAAGTCATGGGGATGCTCGTTCACAATGGCAGTTTTTATGCCGGAACATTGCCGCTGGGGGAGATCTTCCGTTACGAGGGAGGCCGGTCGTGGACGATGCTGAAGCAACTCGACACAACGCCTGACGTTACTTACCGCCGGGTCTGGACGATGGCACAGCATCAAGGGAAACTGTTCGCCACAACGCTTCCATCGGCACATGTCTGGTCCATGCAAACCGGTGCCTGCGTGACGTGGGATGAAGAGTTCCCCCCAGGCTGGCATCATGTCACCGCTCAACGTCAGGGTGACATGTTGCGTCTTTTCGTAGACGGTAAATCTGTCGCAGAATCGTCAGCCGGAAAACCCTCGTCACTGAACCTCACCAACGATCAACCGTGGCAGATCGGCGCGGGAAGTGGTGACTTTTTTCATGGATCCCTTTCCGATGTGCAGGTTTTTCGGCGGGCATTAACCGAAGACGAGATTTCGGAAATGCCGAAGCGAGTTCGCTAGAGGCTAACGATTTGCCAGCTCAAGCCGAGACATCATTCAAGCAGCATATTGTCGCGCGATTCAGAAGGGTCGCCGATCACGTCCAGCAGTTTCAACGTCGCTCCACCGAGGATGTTTCCGGAAATCAGATTGTTGCGGCTTCGGCCGATGACACGAATCGCATGACGCATCGACGGTTGCTCGCGTCGATCGACGATCGTGTTGTTGGCAACTCGGCAACGGGAACAGTCTTCCAGTTCCAGCCCCCGATGCAACGGATCGAGGATCTGGCAGTCTGAGACACCACAGTCGCTGCAGCGGACGAACGTCACTGCCGCACCAGCTTCTGCGGACCCGGCACACAATCGCATCGTGCTGAGACTGCTTAAGATGACGTTATCGCAATCTTCAAAGCGTAACCCATCTTTTGTGACTTCAGAATCGAGCCCGCGCCATGAGAATGTGTTCCCACTGACGACGATGCCGGAACTATGAGTTGCGAAGATCGACAGGTCGGCAGAATCGTAAATCGTGTTGCCTGTGATCGTCACGCGCGAAACGTTTCGCAAATCAAATCCCCGCCATTGACTCCCCAGTACGTTGCCTGTGACGTTGATCAGATGCGCAGTATCCCACGTCTGAGTCTTCGGAGTATCGGCGTGCTCGGGCCGCACGACAGGGACTCCTTCAATGCGAATGTTGGCCCCGCCCGTCTGGACCGTTGCCTGAATCGTGTTACCGCTAATGGTCACTTCACTGAT
>JBAXBD010000638.1:0-3958 GCA_037142165.1 Schlesneria sp.
GTCTATGTCGCCCGCAGCCGGATCGTTGCACGGCTGCGAGCGAAAGTCGAAGAGCTGGAGACCGACCAATGAATCCTGGAGTGACCCATTACGATCGCGATTGCCTGCGACGGCTGCTGGACGAAACCCTGCCGGAACCACTGGCCAGCGAGGTGGCCGAGCATGTCGCGGACTGCGTGGAATGCCGTGCCGATATGGAATTACTGGCGGGCCACCCACAGTGGTGGTCGCAAACCTGCAGTGATGTCAAAGCGATCCTCGCCGAGCCGCAGGCGTACTTGTCCAGCGGCGATGATCTGGCGGGACTATCGTCAGCCGAACGAAAAGCAGGAAACCGTTCCGATGACTTGAGCGATGAATCATTCGCGTCAGATTTCGCCGTCGATTTTCTGGAACCATCCGACAACCCCGCATCGCTGGGTCGATTGGGTGAATACGAGATCGTCGAAGTGATCGGTCGCGGCGGGATGGGGATCGTACTGAAGGGTTTTCAAAAGGAGCTGAACCGGTACGTCGCGGTAAAGGTCCTGGCACCGCATCTCTCATTGAGTGCTGCCGCCCGCAGGCGATTCGCGAGGGAGGCTCAGGCCACGGCTGCGATTGTGAATCCGCATGTGATGGCCATTCATGCTGTCGCCGCGAACGCCAAATTACCCTATCTCGTGATGCCCTTCGTGGCATGTGAATCGCTGCAACAGCGACTCGACCGACAAGGACCTTTGGATGTGAAAGATGTGCTGCGGATCGGACTGCAAGCCGCCAGTGGACTCGCCGCCGCGCACGCTCAGGGGCTTGTGCATCGCGATGTGAAGCCTGCCAACATCCTGCTGGAGACCAGCGTTGAACGAGTCATGCTGACCGACTTCGGTCTCGCCCGGGCGGTCGACGACGCCACGCTGACTCGAACGGGAATTATCGCCGGGACGCCTCAATACATGTCACCCGAGCAGGCCAACGGCGACGCGGTCGATCCTCGATCAGACCTCTTCAGCCTCGGCAGCGTGTTGTACGCGATGTGTACGGCTCGACCTCCGTTTCGCGCCGATTCGACGTTTGGCGTCTTACGCCGCATTCGAGAAACATCCCCTCGTCCGATTCGTGAGATCAATGCCGATATCCCGGAATGGCTGGAACGGATCGTGATGAAACTGCTGTCGAAGTCACCCGACGACCGCATCGCCTCGGCCACGCAGACCGCGACGTTGTTGGAGCAATGTCTGGCTCACGTGCAGCAGCCAACGACGGTTCCTTTGCCTGCGGACGTTTCTCACAAGCAAGAGACTCGCCCATCCGGTTCTTCGAATCGAACGCGACGACTGGCGCAGATCACGGCTGTGGCACTGGCGATTACGGGGATCACGACATGGGCCGTCTGGCCTCGAGCCAAGCCAGCGATTGATAACGGCCAAAAGATTCTTGTTGATCAATCTCTGGCAGACGACTCGCTGCTGGAATGGGACGCGATGCAAATGAAACTCGACGCCACGGCAAGCGACGTTGAAGGTCTCAACTCCGAAGGGAAGCGGGAACTGGAAGGACTGCATGAAACAGACAGCTTAGAAGACATTCCAACGAAACCCCACCCCCCCCGCGGGGGTGGTTAACGGGCCTTTGCACCAGGGCCAGCCACCATGAATCGATACGAGATAATTTGAGATCAAAACAATGTTCGGCAACGGAGAATGGCAGAGAGGTACCACGAAGGGCACGAAGAGCACGAAGGTGGATTTCGACGATGTTTCGAGTCAGGTGTTTGGGTGTGTCAACGAAGTTCACCGATTGCATAACAGCAGGCTGAAAAATGGCATCCAGCGTTTCTTACTCTGATTCCTTCGTGCTCTTCGTGCCCTTCGTGGTGGTCAAATGGTTTTCCCGCTTAGTGGTTGGTCAGAAATGAGCGACCGAATCGAATGAGGTTCCCGGGCTGATAACTTATGTGTGTTAGGAACGGGCCAGCGTTCACAGATCATTATCATTTTAAGTCGTAGGGCAAAGGCCCGTTAACCACCCCCGCAGGGGGGGTGGGGTTTCGTTATTCGTTTGGTTTTTTAAGTCACTCAATGCGACTCAATGCGTCAGGAAACATTATGCACGCTTCGATCGTCTGCCGCCTCGCGTTCGTTGCCATCGGGATCTTCGCACCCATGGGGTGGGACGTTTGGGGACAAGAAAATCCGCCGACAGTGAAACGGATTCAGAATCCCGAATCAGGGTCCGAGGCTGTCGTACCGAAGGGCGATCCAGGCGACATTAACAGTAGCGAACCGGCTCAAAATCAATCCAACGACGTTTACGATCCTCCAAAAGCCTTGCCAGAGAACAAAGAAACAATCGAGTCCATTTCGGAACACAAATTTCGAGTTGAACTGAGCAGATCAACTGAACCGATCGACACGACCGGTCGAGAAAAGTATTGGATCATGCTCGATCCCACGTCCCCTGGTCTTGGCGAACTGAAGCCAGGCGATCATGTCAACCTGTTGCTTCCGGACGATGCGGCGGTGGAAGAGCTTGATTCCGACGAGACCTACATCCCCGCATTCAAGCCCGTCATTGACCACGTGAAAGTCTTTGAAGTTCAGTTACGCCGCTCTGGTCACGTACTCGTCGGGAATATTCTCTATCAATTTCGGGGAACTGTCTTTGGTGTGTACCTCAGCCCGAACGAAGTCCGTCGAATACAGAGCGAGTTATCGTTTGAAGACCTGGGTCGCAGCTCGATTACTCACGTCGTTCGACTCAAGTACAGCCGTGCTGAAAAATTGGCCGAGCGACTTCAAGCATCATTTCAATCAGCACGGATCGAGGCCGATGCCGACCAGAACGCGATCGTGATTCAATGGGCTTGGTCCGGGCCGATGCAGGGCCTTGTCGACATTGAAAATACGATCCGAAAACTGGATGTCCCCAGAAGCCGACTGGCGGCAAACGTTGATCCGCTCGCACCATCGCAACCGGATGCGGTCGCAGCCGAACCGCACGCGGCGCCAAATGGATACACGCTGTCAGGCGAATCCGCCAAAACAAATTTCACTAACGCCATTCCAGACACACCTGCCGCGCGAAACCTGGTCGAACAACTCCGATCTCACGAATCGGCCGCGACGGCCCTGGCCACGGAAATTCGGCAATACACGGACGGCCAGGCGGATCAGAATCAGCCGTCGATTGGCGTCTTAAAACGCAAACTACAAAGCGCGCTGGAATCCGCATTTGACCTGAAGCTGCAGTTAGAAGAAATCCAGGTGAAGGAATTGCAGTCCAGGCTCAGTCAACACCAGCAACAGATCGGCCAGCGGAAAGCCTTGCGAGCCAGGATCATTGCCCGTCGCGCCAGCGATCTCGTGGAAGGGAACGCATTGAAGTGGAATCTCAATTCGGAGGCAATCAACGGAAACAAAAACGCGGGGCGATCAGATCCACAGTTGTCCGCACCGGTTCGCACCCCGGTTACGGGAGGGATGAACACGATGCCACGAAGCGCTCCCGCATCGAACGACCAGGGATTCGTTGATCACAAACTCACCAGTATTCAGATGAGCGGTCCAGAAAATCTGTTGATGTCGATGGGTGGCCAACTCTACAACATT
The DNA here is from genome assembly GCA_037142165.1 of Schlesneria sp. Taxonomy (GTDB): domain Bacteria; phylum Planctomycetota; class Planctomycetia; order Planctomycetales; family Planctomycetaceae; genus Schlesneria. Next base: position 3,591 of record JBAXBD010000638.1, read on the forward strand.
GGCGCAGAACCCTTGAATTTTGGAATCTCGCGAGCAATGGGTGATCCGCTGGATCTGAATTTTCAGTACACGCTGGTGCTTCACGCCGCCGTGCTTACAGGTCGCGTTGATCTCTATCCGCCCGACAACTATTCCGGCAAGTTTTTGCGAGATAACTACATTCCCATCAAGATCACTGAGGACGACATTCGTGCGGCATGGAACAACGGCCTGATTAAGGTGATCTATCTGCCGGATGCGGAACCAGGAGAGCCGGCTCCGTCAGCCGTCGAGACGATCGTCGCATCAAGTGCTGAGGACATTGAAGACCCGATCCAGGAAGCCGATCGACGGGGAACGATTCTGTTGGTTTTGCGACTGGCCAAAAA
>JBAXBD010000639.1:0-3957 GCA_037142165.1 Schlesneria sp.
GTGTCATGCTCAGATCGAGGAACCGAACTTACGAGTTAACTTCGATGTTCTGGCATTAGGAGTTGACTCGACGCTGGTTGACGACTTTTCGGTCGCTGCAGTCAACGTTGAGCAGCCGAAGTATTGGATCGGTCTATTGTGCATCGAATTGAGCGACGCTTTACGGTCACAGTTAAATCTTGAGGCGAACATCGGTCTGCTGGTGGATGCCGTCACCGATGATAGCCCGGCCAGGAAACAGGGGCTGGAACGGAATGATATTTTGTTGAGTGCCCGGCTTGCCGCAGAGCCGCCTGAAAAAGAGAGCAGGAAGTTTGCGCAGGTCGCGGACCTGGTAAAAATCGTGCAGGAGGCTGAATCGAAACCCGTTCAATTCGAAGTTCTCCGCCGAGGCATGCGAAAAACAATCGAGGTGACGCCGGTCGAACGCCCAATGCAGGACCACGCGCGTTTGCAAGGCAATCTGGTTGATTACACGACGCGACTGACTCATTCATTCAGTCCAGACGGGAAGGATTTCCGCATGTTTATTGCGGGACCGATGTATGAATCGGCAGGGAAATCGCCACCCCTTCCCGAAGGGGTCTCGATGGAATTCCATCAAGTCGTTGGTGAGCGAGAAAAAATCACCGTGAAGAAAGGGGACCAGAAGTGGGAAACGACCGTTGACGAGGCTGCAAAGCTTCCAGAAGAAATACGGCTCGTCGTCCTGCAACAATTGGCGGCCCGTCGATCCGGCCCGGTTCCTCACGTTGCCGTTCTTCCGCCGACGTTGACGCCGCCACCTTCGCCACACTTAGGTCTTGTGCCACCAGGGGTTGCTGTGCAACAGCGCGCTGATCAAAATGGTTTGCCAGGAGCAAAATCACCGATGGGCTGGGTGGACACGAAAGTTAACGTGCCCGTTGCCAAAGTCGTGTTGTTCTCGACGACTGACCTGCCCGAGAATGTCACGGTATCGATCGTTCGCAAAGGGACGGACCCCGCCAGGATTACGGTGAAGAAGGACGAGCAGTCTTGGGAAGTGACCGAAAAAGAATTAAGTAAGCTTCCGGAAGATGTGCGAAAGCTTGTCGCTCCGATGATTCCCAATCAAATGAAGTCTGCACGTGTTGAATATACTCCACATACTTATACAGTCAAAAAATATGGTGTCGTGAATGATGCCGACGCCGGTGGAAGAGCCGTTATCAAATCGACTTCGGCTGACGAACTGAACCCGGTTGCTGCAAAGGCGGCCGAAGTTCAGCGTCAAACTGCTGTCTTAAATCAACAGAATTCGGAACTGGTCTCCAGAATTCTTGCCCGCGAGGCCGCTCTCGACAAACAGGTGAAGGAACTTCAAGACAAGCTGCAGTCGCTGAATGAGCTGAAAACACTCAACGAAAAAATTGAAAAACTTCAGCAGTCGCTGGATAAAGCGTTGCCGAAATAATCAACCGGCAACTTTGCTACGCGAAACATTCATGCCGAATCAAATCGCCGTGTCGATGACATTTTGAGCCTTGTCACTATCGCCTTGCCAACCCTCCGTCCAAATCAGGTACTGGATTAGCTCAGTGGATTGGTACCGGACTCCGTTTTCCGATGACTTTCATGCAATCCCAGCGACGTGTTATTGAAAGATTGTCCGTTAAATCCGATAGATCCGATACGCAGCCGCAAGAATTGCCGATTAACAACAATTTGGCTGACATCTGATCCATCCCCGCCAACCGATACCCACAAAGGGTTTACGTAATGGCAGCATGAAGCACAGCGGGGATGGGGTGATGTTGCAATCTTTAATCGGCCGGGATTCCGGTCGTAATACGACGTCGCGTCGTTTAACGTTTTTGATCGTTGGACTCGCGATCTTTACGGTAGCGACAACCTCGCGGCTGATGGGTTCGGATTCTGAGGTCTTTCGGACCGAGTTTAAATCGGCGATGAAGGAAGCAGAAGAGAAAAAGTTACCACTTCTTGTCCACTTCTACGCCGATTGGTGCATGCCCTGCAAACGGATGGACCGTGAAGTATTCCCCAGTAACGCTGTGAAAGAGATGCTCGGCAGTCGTTTTATCGCTGTGAAAATCAATTCGGATAAGCAGCAGGAACTGGTCCAGCAATACGGAATCGAGATACTTCCCAGCGATCTGGTGATTGACCCTCTGACAAGCAGGGTGATCTCGCTGCACTCCGGTCCGCAGGACCGAAACGCGTACCTGGCCAGTACATCACTGGCCGAGTCCAAGTTTTTAAAAGCTCATCCCAGGAATCTGGTCGTTGCGACTCCTGTTACGGAAACCAAATCGGCCACACCGGAATTAGGTGATCCTAAGCCGATCATCGGTCTGGCCGGGTTCAGTCCCGTCGCTTTAACCAAGAAACGGCAGTGGAATCGAGGGTCGGCAGAATTCGCCTGCCAATATAAAGAAGTCACTTACCACCTTTCGTCACAGCAAGAATTGGATGAGTTCCGCAAAATGCCGGAAGCCTTCGCACCCAAGCTGCTGGGTTGTGACCCGGTCATTTTGTGGGAATCAGATAAAGCCGTTTCCGGCGACATCAAATACGCCGCCTTCTTCGACGACGAATTGTTTCTGTTCAAGTCGGATGAACGCCGGAAACAGTTCAAGGCCAGCCCTGAAAAATATATCCGCTTGCAACATGCTCTGAAGGTTGACCAGATCGAACCAGCCGTCATACGTTAGTCGAGATGGTTTACCGTTTTCTTCTCAGAGTTGGGTATCGATGACGAATCCGTTGGAGTACGCGCGTCACCTTGTTGGCTGTCCTTCTGTAAGTTCTCAATCCAATACCGAGGTCAGCAACGTCGTTGAGGCGATGCTCAGATCGTTGGGCTTTGAGATCGAGCGACAGGAGTTTCTTGATCCTCAGGGGATGCCCAAAGTCAACGTGATCGGCAAAATCGGAACGGGCATCGGAGGGGTCGCGTATTTTGGCCACACCGATGTCGTTCCCGCTGATTCCTGGTCGATTCCCGAACATGGTCCGTTTGATCCGACCGTGCGAAACGAGCGACTTTATGGTCGCGGAAGCTGCGACATGAAGGGGTCGATTGCATGCGCCCTTGCTGCCGTTGATCGTTTGAACTCCCCCGTCATGCAGGAACCGATTTACGTTGTTTGCACGGCCGATGAAGAGGTTGGGTTTCACGGTGCTCGGGAGGTCGTGGAAAAATCGGCCCTCTATCGCGAGATTGTCGCCGGACAAAGCCGGTCGATCATTGGCGAACCGACGGAATTAAATGTCGTTCACGCTCACAAAGGAATCATGGGATTTCGAGCGATTTCGCACGGGAAGGCGGCTCATTCCAGCACGCGCAGTGGCCAGAACGCAAATCTTGCCATGATTCCATTTCTGCAAGAGATGAAACGAATTCACGACGAAACGCTGGTGGACCCTCGGTGGTTAAACGACGAATTTGATCCACCCTGGATCAGTTGGAATATCGTCATTAATGATTTCAATTGTGCTGTGAATATCACGGCACCACTGAGTATCTGCAAGGTTTACTTTCGGCCAATGCCGGGTCAGTCGGGTGATGAGCTGATCAATCGTGCGAGAGACGTCGCCCAGCGTTGTGGACTCGAGTTTATCCACGAGTGTGCAGGTCAACCTTTATATTCTGATCCGAGCAGCGAGTTCGTTCGAGAAACGTTAAGTCTTGCGGGATGTCCGAAATCAAAGACGGTCTGTTACGGAACTGACGGCGCGATGTTTTTTGAACTGAAGAACATCCTGGTGCTTGGCCCAGGGAGCATCCAGCAGGCGCATACGGACGACGAGTGGATTTCGCTTGATCAACTGGAAAAGGGAACACAGCTCTTCGAACGGCTATTTCGCCGCTGGTGTGTGCAATGAATCGACATGGAGATTCTACGGATCAGCCCAAAGTAGCCATCATCGCTCCGAGGTTGTCATTTTTTGTAGCGGAGGCTTCCAGCCTCCGTA
>JBAXBD010000640.1:0-3951 GCA_037142165.1 Schlesneria sp.
CCGTAAACGCGATGCCCAGAGCAATCAGGGTCTGAAGTTTGTGTTTCATGAATCAGTCACCTGCGAAATGCTTTTTGAAACTTGAATCGGCGTCAGGCTATTCTGGGGCACAGGCGGCGGAAAAAACAGATGAGAATGAATGTCGTTGTTGGAATTGTGGAATTCCACACTTCCGTAAGACGGACGGGACATCCCTTCGTAGCAACTTTCAAATTCGTCTCACGAAGTTTCTTCTGTTGGGTCGGCAGATGTTGCCGAAACGGAACGATGTCTTACCCGTGGGATGTGCAGCAGAACGGATGCCATGATGCAGTCTCCGGCGGCAGCGTCTCTGGATAGGGCGAACACCCCTGACACGCCGATATTTCGTATGGTATCTGTGGGCGATGGTGCCGGTGCATCATTCGTTCTTCGTGAGTTGGATTTCCGAGCTTGATGAGAACTCTGAAGGTATCGAGCAGCATCGAATGTCATCAATCACGGGTTTCGGATCGGCAGACCAACGTGAAATCAGCGCGTAAGGTTCCTGAGCCTTCATCGACGTGTCATCGATCGCGTCATGCGATGTCGTTCATAATCACTGTTTATTCGTTTGGGCTCATGTGTCTGGTGATGAATACCTGCTCGTTGGCCGAGTCGGTTACCGATTCCCCACCGCAATATTTTGTTTCGCCGTCGGATCAAACTGGGGTAAATGAGACGTTTTTTAACTTGTTTTTAGATCCGTTCGAGGATTGCCCTGCGTTGGCTGCTCGAAAAGACATGGGACTATTTGACGAGATTGGGCTTCCGGGGCGACTTGCGTCGCACGAACCGCTCCAGATCTATGGATGGTTAGATGTCGGTTACACATCGGCTTCGACGACCGCAGGCCGTCTGGCGGTGGCGCCGGTTCCTAATCGATATGGCGATACAGTGTTGTTCAACCAGGCGGCCGTTGTTGTTTCGAAGCCACTGAAAACGGATGAATTGTCGTGGGGATTTTATGGTCAATTATTTGCCGGTTCCGATGCCAGTCTTTTACAGGGGCCAGGCGATATCCATTCCAGTAATCCGTTATTTGGGATGACGATTCGCCAACTGAATACTTCTGTCCATCTTCCGCTGCTGACAGCGGGCGGAATCGATGTCGTGTTTGGGCGGCAGGGGACATGGATGGGTTACGAGTCGTATATGGCACCAGGTCGTCCGCTTTACTCACTTAGTTACCAATGGAATTTTGCCGAGGATGGCAGCGATACTGGTGTCTGGACGACCTGGCACGCCACCAGTCAACTCGACCTCCGATACGCGATGACTTTGGGTTCAAACACGTATTTTGAATTACGCGGGAACGCTCCCTGCCATTTGACTAAGGTGGTTTATCGCCTGGATGACGAGTGGAAAACAGTTTTGACCGGGAGCTGGATAATAGGGAACGGCGCGATTGGAAACGTGGTTCCCTACGCCACGGGTCGCGTAGATTCAGTTGTCGAATTGCGTGCCGTACAGCAATACACAAAGAACTGGAAACAAGTCGTCCAGGCAAACCTGGGAGTTGCCCCAGGAATCGCAGTCATCGGGACGGGGGAATGGTATGGAGTTCTTGGTATTACGGAGTACAGCATCAATCGGTCGGTTGATGCCAATTTCCGATATGAATGGTTCGATGACGTCAATGGTTCTCGCACGGGGATTGCAACGACTTTTAACGCGGTGACGGTCGGCTTGAATTATCGGCCAAGGAACTGGATTTCAATTCGTCCGGAAATTCGAGGTGATATGGCGGACCGGTCGGCTTACGGAAAATTGGATAGCATTCATCGCCAACGAGAGCAATTAACTTTGGCACTGGAGTGTCTGGTCAGATTCTGAGTACATTTTTCCGTGCGAGTTGTTGTATCTCGGATTTCCGAATTATTCTGCCTGATTTCCCTCACATTCGGTGAACACACTTGACGATTCCGATGCGTGATGGTTAGTCTCAATGTTGCGTGATGGTTAGTCTCAATGTTATAGTTGCGTAAGAAGTAGAAAAGACGTTGACCCTGCCTGCGACCTCCCTTGTTACTAAGAATTCACTTTGATTGTGAATTCGCCCGCCGATGTTATGTAACCCAATGATGGTCACTGTCAATGATGTGATACAGGGTTTTGTTGTTACATACTGCTTGACAGTTCTGTACTGTCGTTCTTCATAAAGTTAAGCTGTTAAATAAGTTACACGAAACGCGGAGAAATTTGAATGTCTGTCAACTGCAACCCTCAGCATTTTAACAGTCTCAATCGTCGTGGTTTTCTGTCGCTTGGACTTTTGGCTGGTACGAGCTTGACGTTGCCGCAACTTCTTCGCAGCAATGCCGCTTACGGAGATTTGAAGGATTACAAGAACTTCGAAGGAACCGCCAAGTCGATCATTCACATTTTCCTGCCAGGGGGGATCGCTCATCAAGAATCATTCGATCCAAAGCCTTATGCGCCAATCGAATACCGCGGTGAGATGGGTCAAGTTGCGACCAAGATCAGTGGCGAAGTTTTCGGAGATACGCTGGCAAAGACCGCTCAGGTCGCCGACAAGTTAACCGTGATTCGGTCGATGACCCACGGCGAAGCGGCTCACGAACGTGGCACGCACAACATGTTTACGGGGTACCGTCCAAGCCCCGCACTGATTTACCCCTGCATTGGGTCGGTTGTCAGTCATGAATACGGTCCTCGAAACAACCTTCCGCCCTATGTTTGCATTCCGAATATGCCGACCGAATTTGCCGGAAGTGGTTATCTCAGTTCCGCTTTCGCTCCGTTCAGCCTGGGAAGCGATCCCGCTGCGAAGGGCTTCAAAGTCCGCGACCTGGATCTTCCCAAAGGGGTTGATGACAGCCGGTTTGCGACGCGCCGTTCAGCTCTGGAAGCGGTGAACGCTCATTTCCAGAAAAAGGAAAAGTCAGACGATCTGACCGCAATGGATACTTTCTATGATCGGGCTTACAGCCTGATCAGTTCACAAGCGGCTCGCGAAGCGTTTGATATTGAGAAAGAGTCTGACGCAGTTCGCGATGAATACGGTCGCAATACGGCGGGTGCTCGAATGCTGTTGGCTCGACGACTTGTTCAGGCAGGCGTTCGCCTTGTGAACCTGACCTATGGCGGCTGGGACATGCATAACAACATCGTAGCCGGGTTCCGTAATCAGATGCCGTCTTTCGATCAGGCGTTCGCGGCTTTGATCAATGACCTTGACCGAACCGGATTGCTGAAAGAAACACTGGTGATGGTCTCGTCGGAATTCGGACGGACTCCAAAGATTAACGCCCAGTCGGGTCGTGATCACTATCCTAAGGTCTTCAGTGTGGTACTGGCTGGTGGTGGAGTTAAGGGTGGTTACATTCACGGATCGTCGAACTCAACCGCGTCGGAACCGGAAGAACTCGCGATGGGACCCGAGGACTTGTTCACGACCGTCTACCACTGCATGGGAATCGTCGCCGACAAGGAACTGATGGCTCCAGGCGATCGTCCGATTGAGATTGTCGATGGCGGAAAGGTCATCAAAGAACTGCTGGCATAATTTGTTACGGGTTGTGAGCGTCACAGAGCGAACAACCAGCGAATGACGGAACATTCCAGGCGAGCCGGGTGCCGTCGGGTCCCGGATTATCGATTGAAAGAATCCCGGTCCCGAAAGCCGCCTGCTCGTCTTTTTCGTATTATGTTGTCATTGAGCGCTTCAGGGATGAAGCCCTTTGGTTGATAGGGTCAGGAAGACCCGCGCATTTCAGGGAGAAGGATCTTCACCCTGTCGGGTTAACAGCCCTGCGCAGCAAAGGGACGTGAGTCGTTAATCGAACCTGGTTCGATCGGCTCAATTTTATCTGAGGCGACTACGATGTTTCGATTTGTGATGGTGATTTTCTTTTGCGGAGCGGTTCCTGCTTTCGCATCGAGCCCCGTGCTTTCGAACATTCTTCCCCG
>JBAXBD010000641.1:0-3948 GCA_037142165.1 Schlesneria sp.
CGCCATAGGTACGATGCTGAGGTAACGCACGCATTTCGATGATTGTCGTTTCAATCCCGAGGCGTTTCTCTGCTTCTTCCGTAAGCTCGACTGTCGTCAGTGTGTCTTCTTTGACTGCCCCGGTCACTTTTGACGGAGGGGTCTGTTTTGACGGAGTCGTAGCGGCAGGTTGGCAACCCGCAGCAAATAAAGTCAGACCCAGACTGAGGCAAACACGTTGGCCGACAAACAAAGTCATGTTGGTATCTTAATAACGACCCTAAAGTTAAACGATGGGGTAGTTTAACAGAGTAATGTCACGATCTGCGAGTAAGTCTCGCCGCATTTGAGGCAGATTGATTAGCGGTTTAGCTTTTCTTCGCGAGAAATAACGAAACGGCGTCCAGTAGTCGAACATATTGACCGCGACATTCAGGCCACATCGACATGGCTTCGTCGAGATCCCCTTCCGCTGCAGCTTTTTCGAGCCGGGACATCGAAGCACAGGCCAGATGACCGCCAACGTTGTCCGCCGAAGATTTAAGCGAATGAGCCATTCGACGCGTTGCCGTTTGATCTCGTTCGTTGAGATGATTTTGCAGGCTCTCAATCCAATCGGGGCAAATTTGAATGAACATCTCAGCAATCTGACGAAGCAGGTCTTCGTCCCCTCCGACACGCTCAAGAGCCGCAGCACAATCAAAAGCATCGCCGGTAATCACAGGTGTTTCGACAACGCCGCCTGTGAGTTGTGATGTCGCTGAGTCTTCAATCGGTGCTGAAATCAGTGCTTGAATCTGCTCAAACAATTCTGTCCGGTTGATGGGTTTGGTGGCAAAGTCATTGCAACCGGCGTCGGTACATTTCTGGCGGTCTCCCTGCATCACGTTAGCAGTCAAAGCCAGGATCGGCCGAGTCCATCCGCGAGCACGAAGTTCGCTGGTAGCCGCGTACCCATCCAGAATCGGCATTTGCATATCCATCAACACAATATCGAAGGGATGACCACCAGAAATCGAAGCAAACGCAGCATCAACCGCCTTACGCCCGTTATCGACGATCGTGACGTCGGCTCCAAGTTTGCGAAGGAACGAACCGATCAACAGTTGATTGTCTGGGCCGTCCTCTGCCAGAAGAATGCGTCCTGACAATCTCGCATCGGCTGATCCACTGACGGGAGCCGCCAGTTTTCCAATCGACGAAGGGCGATCATGCCACTTCGCATCAACGATGGGATCCGTCGCGATATGAACACGAAACGTGCTGCCGACACCTTTTTGACTCGTTGCAACAACGTCGCCACCCAGCATTCTGGCGAGTCGACGGCTGATCGAAAGACCCAGCCCCGTACCGCCAAACCGTCTTGCCATGGATTCGTCTGCCTGCATGAACGGCGAGAATAATCGGGCAAGTTGTTCTTCTGACATGCCAATGCCGGAATCGACGACGTCGCATTGCAGCCACAGTTGACGATCCTGATTTGCTGCTCGACACACGTTGCCATTTTCATCGAGCATACTCATACGCAGGCTGACGTGTCCCCGTTCCGTAAATTTAATTCCGTTACTGATCAAGTTCATCAGGATCTGACGCAGTCGAGTTGGATCGCTCTCGATTAAATCCGGAATCGGGCCGTCGTAAATCAGTGACAGTCCAATCTGTTTCGAGGCGGCGCGGACTTGCAGTGCCGAAATCACATCCACCGCCAATTCGCCTGGCGAGAACTTTAATCGTTCAATCTCTAATCGTTCTGCTTCGATCTTCGACAGGTCCAGGATGTCATTAATCAGTTGCAACAGATGATGACCATTCCGCAAAATTGTCTCGGTCGCAGCGGTTCGTTCGTCGGAAGTGCAATCGGTATCAAGCAGGTTTTCGGCGAATCCAAGAATTGCCGTCAGCGGAGTCCGAATCTCGTGACTCATATTCGCCAGAAAGAGACTTTTCGCCCGATTGGCCGCCTCGGCGACATCAGCTTGAGACCGAATCGTTTCGTTTGCCAGTGCTAACAATTGAGACTGTGCAATCAGCAATGTGTGGACGTCGAGTAATCGAAACTCGCTGACATCCCGAACGACGATCGGTTCGTACACTCGGTCCGCCGGACGATGTAGAGCGGTATGTGCCGCGAAGCTGACCAGCATATCGCTCGGTAATACAAGCGGTTCATTCCGCTCGGCCTCGAGCAATAACCGAATCGGTCGTTTCAAATAGAGGTCTTGCCCGAATGGTCGCGAGAGTTGAGCGAAAAGCATCGGACGAGAAATCATCCCCAGTAGTTCACTCCCCGAAGCAATGACAACTCCAGGGACGTCAGGAGCCGATCCGAGTTCCCGATCAACCACGCTGGTCAACATCTCCGGGGAAACCGTGACCTCAAATGACGGAATTCCTCCGAGCGTTGTCTCCGCTGTCAGCGACTTTAACCACTCTCGCGCCGAGATATCGCCCGTCAAGTTCATGTCGTCATCGATCAGGTTGTTTTGTGATTCGTTCATGAGGTTCAGCCACGTTCAGTTTTTAACACGGCGAGCCGAGACAATCGGATTGTACTACTCAGCCATGCTGGTCTACCAACCTATGGAAAATGATGAAGAATTGATGAAGATTTGAAGAGGAGGCGGAATGGATGGAATCATTCTCCTTCGATTTGTGGGAGACTTCACAAACTCCCGATGGCAATTAAGGCATTCATGATGTTCTGAATAATTTGAAATAATGCAAAAGAGTTTTAACCACGAATCTGACGAATCCCGCGAATAATAATCAGCAGACCTTTTTCGATATATCGATGATACCAAACATTTGCGCAACTATGGCCAAGCTTGCGCAACGATGGTGCGCGACTCTGGCCAGCCGGTAGCGGAGGCTTCTAGCCTCCGATCTCGAACGACGAAGGCAGTTCGACGTTGACAGTGTTTGAGCAACTATGGCGGCGTTTGCGCAACATTGACGGAAAGCAGGCATTTTTCGATGATTCAGTGGTACGAACACTTGCGCATCTATGGCCAAGCTTGAGCAACAATGGTGCGCGATGCTGGCCAGCCGGTAGCGGAGGCTTCTAGCCTCCGATCTCGAATGACAAGGTTGTTCGACGTTAACGGCGTTTGCGCAACTATGGGGTTTTTGCGCGACATTGGTGGAAAGCAGGCATTTTTCGATGTTTCAGTGGTACGAACACTTGCGCAATTATGGCCAATCTTGAGCAACGCTGTTGCGCGATGCTGGCCAGCCGGTAGCGGAGGCTTCTCGCATCCGATCTCGAATGACTAAGGTTGTTCGACGTTAACGGTGTTTGCGCAACTATGGGATTTCTGCGCGACATTGGTGGAAAGCAGGTATCTTTCGATATTTCAATGACAGAAACATTTGCGCAACTATGGACGCGCGACGCTGGCAATGCTTGCGCGACAATGGCAGCATTTGCGCAACTTTGGAGACCCATCGAATTCTCAACGTAAGAGCAGGCTTGTGTCGAGTCTTCGAGGCCACAACCGAAACGGCTAGAAAATTGTTCAGAAGTGAGTAGAAAGTAGCGCAGGCCATGAAAACAAATCCATGTCATGAATTACCCATTTACTACTTTCTCAAAACTACTCTCTGCCGCTTCGGCCCGCCCAACAGCACCTCAAACAAAGCCGCGATCGAACTCGTCAAAAAAGTTGGCCAAGTTGGCAAAGTTGACCAACATCCGTGTTTTATAGGGATTTTGCAGCTTTGAACTTGGTCAGCTTTGCTAAATTCCTTCGTTTTCGCGATCTCTTCGGCTCGTCCGCCATATCGTCCAAACGCATCGTTTAACCGCGCCTCGAAGAGAAGCGCGTCAGCCGGCGTCACTGGCAAAACCGAGGCGTCATTGGTCACTTGAATATTGTCGTAAGCTACTGCGTCCTTTTTCTTGGGCGGGTCCCGTGACGTTCGAAGAGATCGGCTGAACGCCGATCCGCCTGCGCCGCTGGCTTCGGGTTA
>JBAXBD010000642.1:0-3942 GCA_037142165.1 Schlesneria sp.
CGCCAAAGGAGTCCTTCGCGAGATCACGGACAAAGCAGCACTCGATAAGCATGTCGCCGAATGGAAAGCTCTCCCTCCGGGCGTTCCTGAGTTCGGAAAGCCTCCGCTGGGTTTTATTCTCAGCATGGAAGGGAGCCCGCCGATCCTTTATCCCGAACAGATCAGCGACTGGTACGCTGCCGGGTTACGCCTGTTGGGACCCGCCCATTATGGACCCAGCCCCTACTGCTTCGGAACGGGGAGTGAGGGGTGCTTCAACGAAGATGGCAAACGGTTGCTGAAAGAGATGGACAAGGTTGGCATGCTGCTGGATGTCACGCATCTCGCCGATCAGTCGTTTTGGGACGCGATGGAGATTTATCAGGGCCCCTGCATCGCCAGTCACCATAATTGTCGCACACTTGTGCCGGCAGATCGCCAACTGAGCGATGACCAGATCAAAGAACTGATTCGGCGCGGTTCGGTGATTGGAGCGGCGTTTGACAACTGGATGATCAGGCCAGGCTGGAAGATCGGTGTTTCCGATCCGTCAACGGTAAAGCTGGACCACATCATCGACCACATTGATCACATCTGTCAGTTGGCTGGTAACGCCAAGCACTGCGGACTCGGTACCGATCTCGACGGTGGTTTCGGAAAAGAACAATCGCCATCGGATCTCGACACGATCGCCGACCTTGGCCGAGTAGGGGAACTGCTTTCCAAAAGGGGCTATTCGGCCGTTGACGTGGAAGGAATCATGTGGCGCAACTTTGTCGAGTTCTTCCAGCGCGCGTGGGGTTAATAGCTCGCTGAGCGTTCTGGGGTCGGGTGTTCAAATTTCAAAGTTGGCCGAGCAGCATGTTTTCCATGAGGTTGGCAGGACGCGGGCCAATTTTGAAATTTGAACCCCCGACCCCCTCTTCGGACCGTGCCAAAAGTGCAGCCGCCGGGATGACTCACTACAATTCCGTCAGCGTTCCGGGCAAGACGCTTGGACCGAATTGACGGAGAGATTGGCGTGCATTTTCGCTCGTCGGTGTTTTCAATTTCGTGAGGCAATAAAGCCCCACGGCGTGGATTTTTAGTTAATGCATTTACGAGAATAGGCTAACCGACTCTTCTGGGGTCGGGCGTTCAAATTTCTAAATTAGCCCATCAGGCTGTTTTCCATCATGTTGGCAAGACAAGGGCCAATTTGGAAATTTGAACACCCGACCCCTCTTTTCAAGGATTGACCCCATGAATCGATTGTTCCTAGCGCTGCTCACACTTATCAGTCTCTGTCCGCAACCGATACGGGCACAAGAAAAACCGTTTGTCCCGGAGGATGGATTCGTATCGTTGTTCGACGGCAAGTCGTTGACCGGTTGGACCGGATCTCTCGACAGTTATGCAGTCGAAAACGGAAACCTGGTTTGTATCGCGGGGGGGAAAGGGAATCTGCTGACGGACAAGCAGTACGCCGATTTCGTGATGGCGTTTGAATTCAAACTGACCGACGGTGCCAACAACGGGCTCGGCATTCGTTGCCCCAAACTGGCAGAAGGGAGTTTGCATCTTGAGGGGATCGAGTTACAGATTCTGGATGACACAGCAGAGAAGTACAAAGAGCTGAAACCGTACCAGTACCATGGTTCAGCCTATGGGCTGATCGCAACAAAACGAGGTTCGCTGAAGCCGGTCGGCGAGTGGAATCATCAGGAAGTGACGGTCAAGGGACGAAACATCACGGTCATTTTGAATGGAACAAAAATCGTCGATGCCAATCTGGATGAAGCGACAAAATCAGGGACGCTGGACGGACAACTGCATCCTGGACTGGCTCGTCGTCGGGGACATCTTGCGCTGCTGGGACATGGTGACCGGGTCGATTTCCGCAACTTGCAAATTATGGAACTTCCACTGGACCATACCAGTGATTCACTCGAAACGGTCAAGAAAAAATTGAGCGACAAGAGTGCCGTTCTGGTCGATGTGCGAGAACTGTCTGAGTGGAATGAAGCTCACGTCTCGGGCGCGATTTCTCTGCCGATCAGTTCGATACAGAAGGGGCTGGATGCCAGCGCGTTATTAAAAATCGTGCCGCAGGACAAGGTCATCTATACACATTGTCGAGCGGGTCGTCGGGCATTAGCTGCTGCCGAAGAGCTTTCGAAGCAAGGCTATGACGTCAGGCCATTGAAGCCTGGAATTCAGGAACTGCTCGGCGCTGGATTTCCCAAAGCTCAATGACCATTTCCAATGGGAAGGAACTCATGTTCAATCGATTCCGTCTGACAGCCTGCTTGTTTGCTGTGATGGCTCAAGTCGCATTCAACTTTGAAAAACTTGAAGCCGGCGGCTGGCCTCAAATCCTGGGTCCGAATCGTAATGGCATCGCCACCGATGAAAGTTTGGCTGATAAATGGCCAGCAGGAAAACCCAAACAGCTTTGGGAAGCTCGCATCGGAACAGGCTTCGCGGGCGTCGCGGTTTCAGGCGATCTCGCGATTTTGTTTCATCGTGAGAAAGGCAACGACAAGCTGACCGCCTTTAAGGCCGAAACAGGCGACCCGGTTTGGAACACTGCGTATCCAACAACGTTTCAAGCACAGATTGTCGAAGATAACGGTCCACGTGCCGTTCCGACGATTTATGACGGGTCGGTCTATGCCTATTCGGCTCAAGGGGGGCTTTATCGGGCTGAACTGAAGTCGGGCAAAAAACTTTGGGAACGTAATACGCACGAAGATTTTGGCGCAAACGGCGGTTACTTCGGAGCGGGCTCATCACCTCTCGTCGATGGAAAACGAGTATTCGTCAATGTGGGCGGCGACAAAAAGAAAGCGAGTATTGTCGCCTTCGACGTCAATTCGGGCGAGACAGTCTGGTCGGCCGTAAATGATCAGGCCAGCTATTCAGCCCCTGTGCTGGCAACGATTGACGGTACCCCGCATTTGTTGTGTGTCACGCGACTGAATCTGGTCTCGCTTGATCCTGCGACGGGTGAAGAAAGGTTTCGGACACCATTCGGCCAACGAGGCCCGACTGTCAACGGAGCGATTCCCGTCATCAATGGCAACCACGTACTTTTGACCGCGAGCTACGGGATAGGTGCCCAATGGCTTGAGCTTTCCGCAAAATCCGTTGATGTCATTTGGAGCAATGAAATTCTTTCCAGTCAATATACGACCCCCATCTTCGACGGTGGTGTCGTGTATGGAGTCGACGGGCGACAGGATGGCGGTCCAATCTCGCTGAAGTGTTTTGATCCTGCGACAGAGAAAGAGCTTTGGTCAAAATCGATATCTGGCTACGCGACCTTAATCGCTGCGGATGGAAAGCTGCTGGTCATGCAGACGGATGGTGTTTTGAAAGTCGGTCGGTTATCCAAGACTCGCTATGAAGAATTGGGATCGGCATCGTTGCTCGCGGGAACAACCAGGGCTTTGCCAGCCTTGGCCAATGGACGGCTTTATGTTCGCAACGAAAAAATATTGGCCTGTTTTGACCTGTCGAAGTGATTGTGACTAACTCGAATGGACGATCATGCGTTTTGCCTTGTTTTGTGATGACTCGCTGGCGAAACCCATCGTTGACGCATTGGGTTCCCGCATTGACGGGCATCAGCTAAGCCACGCGGTCCGCGTTACGCCTCAATCCGATGCGCTTTTGCACGGGCAAACGAGCGTCAGCTTCGTCGAGCATTGGGAAGATCTGCTCGTCGCCAAGGATGTTGATGCGGTCATTGTTGGTGGCAGCGATCAAATGATCCTCGACGGAACGAAACAACTGGCGGCGGCAGGGATTCCGATCCTGTTTGTTCCTCGCGCGGCGCAAGGGTCGACGTTTGCCTACGAATTGAGTCTGATTCGCGATGATAACAATGTCTCGTTATGGCCCCTGTTTTGGCACCGCTTTGATTCTGCCGTGATGCGATTGAAGCAGGCGATCCAGGCTGGCGCACTTGGTAAGGTTCAG
>JBAXBD010000643.1:0-3938 GCA_037142165.1 Schlesneria sp.
AAGTTTAAGTTGTCACTGAAAGTCGATATTCAAAATATCGGCCCCTGCCGGAAGCATGTTCGTGTTACGGTCCCCCGATCTGACATCGATCATTTCTCAGGCGAAGCCCTGAAAGAGATCGTGCAAACGGTCGCTGTTCCCGGTTTTCGCAAGGGACGCGTGCCGGCCAGCCTCGCTCAAAAGCGTTTCAAATCGGATATTTCGAGCAATGTCCGTCAACGCGTATTGATGCAAAGCCTTGAACAGCTTGCCGAAGAAAACACGCTCGATCCGATCAATGAGCCTGATTTCGACGTCGAAAGCCTCGAGATCCCTGATCAGGGTGATTTTGAGTACGAATTTGACGTTGAAGTTCGCCCGAACTTTGACCTGCCTCAATACGATGGGCTGACGATTCAGCGTCCCGTTCGTGACGTATCCGAGGCCGATGTCGATGCCTATTTGAATAAATACCTGGCTCAATATGCGGTCAACGAATCGCATGACGGTCCTGCAGAGCACAACGATTTCGTTGTTGCCTCGGTAGAATTCACGAAGGACGGCCAGCCGTTCCGCAAGATTTCTTCGATCGAACTGCAATTGAAGCCCACAATTCGGTTCCGCGACGCAGAGCTTCAGGGTTTCGATAAGCTGATGGCCGGTGCCGTTCCAGGGACCGAGAAGAAGACGCAAGTCACGATTTCTCAAGAAGCCGAGCAGCTCGAAATGCGTGGGGAAACGCTGGATGCATTGATGATCGTTGGCGAAGTCCGACGATTGAAAGCACCAGAATTGAACAGCACGTTCTTCGAGCGGATCGGTTACAACGATGTGACTGCATTGCGAGAAGAAATTCTTGGGATGCTGAAACGTCAGGTTGTTTACGAACAACGTCAATCAGTCCGACGTCAAGTGATCGAAAAGATCACCGAATCGGCCACTTGGGAACTTCCCGAACAGCTCGTTCGAAAGCAAACCGAAAACGCCTTGCGTCGCGAAGTGCTCGAAATGGAACAGGCCGGTTTCACAACCCAGCAAATTATGGCACGTGAAAACCAGTTGCGTCAGAATGCCGTAACCACAACCCGACAAGCTCTGAAAGAGCATTTCGTGTTGGACAAAATTGCCGAACACGAAAAGATTGAAGTCACACCTTCTGATATCGAAACCGAAATTCAGTTGATGGCCATTCAACGCGGCGAGAACCCTCGACGCGTACGGGCTCGGCTGATCAAGTCGGGTGTGATTGAAAATCTTGAGGCACAGATCCGCGAACGTAAAGCGGTGGACGTGGTTCTGAAGTCAGCCGTTTACAAGGACGTTCCAGTTCCTGCCAGCGAGGAAGATCATATCCAGGCACTTTCGATTTCCGTTTGCGGAACATCATCCGTGGTTGTGAGTCCGACTGACGACGAAATCGCAGAATAATTAACCAGGCTTTTATAGCTTGCTGAGTTGCTTATCGGCGTCACCAAACTGAGGTTGGTTGACGCCGATTTTGTTGAGTAGCGATAGATACAGGCTGCAGAGTTTGCGGTTGTCATCCCCGTCGTCGATGAAATCAAGCACTCGACCTGTTTCAAGTGTCCCGCCCAATCCGCCAGCCAGCAGAAGCGGCAATTTGGTCGAGTCGTGCTTGCTTCCCGACCACATATTCGAAACGAACATCACGCAAGAATTGTCGAGAACCGTTCCGTCGCGTTCCTGCATCGAATCAAGCTTCGACGCCAGATAGGCCAATTGGCTGACGTAGTACCGGGAAACTCTCTCGTAAGCTTCCGATTGATCTTCGTGGGATGCCGGATGGTGAGCGAGGCGGACATCCAGAAATGGATAAAAGAGTCCGGACAGGTCGCGACATAAAAGTAGCGTCGCCACACGAGTCTTATCTGTCTGAAATGCCAGGGCGATGATGTCACACATCAGCCGCATATGATCACGAATATCTTCCGGCAACCCGTTGTCAGGTCGTTTCATCAGGATTGGTGATTCACCACGTTTTTTTGCAGAGTCATCCGCTCGATCTTTTGTGGCTCTGGTTCTTTCGATCTGCTTCTCGACTTCACGCACGCTCGTCAGGTATTCATCGAGCTTGGCACGATCAGATTGACTGACCTGACGATTCAGATGCGAGGCATGTTCTTTCACTCGGTCAAGAATACTCTTGGTTCGTTTTGTTCCTTGATTGTCGAACAGGCTGTCGAAAGCCAGGGACGGATAGACTTCCATCGGGACTGGCGAATTTGCGTCTTGCCATGAAATATGAGAACTATAGGCCATCGAGAAATTTGTCTCGTGGTAGCCCGTGATGGGTTGCTCGCAGCCGAGGATCAAGCTGGACTGAGGCGTTTGATCGCCAATGTGATTGGCGATGACCTGGTCGACGCTGATTCCCCCCTTGAGCACGGCTCCCTTTTGTAGAGCGGCCCCCGAAAGAATATTGCCGGTTTGTCCTGGATGTATTCCGACCCCCGTAGCCTGCTTGTTGAAGAGGCCGTTAATCACGTTCAGTTTCGTTTTCAATGGAGCTAGCGGTTCGAGGCTTTGGCTCAACTCCATCTCGGCACCCGAGCCTTTGGCCCACCAGTGTTTGGAATTGATACCGTTGCCCATGAACGTCGCCGCGAATCGTTTGGGAAGTTCGTTCTCCAGCTTTCCTGTGTTCGATTCATTGCCCCAGACTGAAATGGATTCAAGCCATGGTAATGACATGGCCACACCAACACCTCGAAGAACGGTTCGTCGATCGACTTGGGGTTTGTTGGACTTCATTAACAGGCTCGCGTTATTGACGACGTTTTCAATTCAAGTGCCAAAATAATCTTTAATAAAAATACCATGCGGCAACCTGGAATCCGAGTGCAATCAAATTTCCTCCAGCATGCATGGCAAGTGGGACCAGAATCGTTTTACTTTTGATAAACGTCCATCCCAGCATAAATCCGGCAATCTGATTATCAGGCCCCGGGTTTCCGTGAAGCACATGCAGTAACGAAAACAGAAATCCACCGGCAACAATCGTGCCCCATTCGCCAAGCGCGGGAAGTATTGCCAGAGTGAGCAATGAGCGGAAGAGGATTTCTTCTGAGACTGGCGCATCGATACACATGAAAACAAGCATATCGATACTTGGCGACGTTTTATAAATTGGAACCTTCCATCCGTTGACCTTCAAGACGAACCAACTGGCGATTGCGACGAGACCGATCAACAGGGCAAACCATAAGGCCAGACGGAACCAATAGCCCCATCCTTGTATCGGGCGAGGGTTGAAACCCAAGGCAACTGAGCTACCCGGGTCAAGGCTTAATATGCTGACGACTCCGACTAGCGCGAGCAGCGTATAGCTGATTCCCATCCTGTAACGAGTTTCGATCAGACTGAGTATGACAATGGCGAACGCGATGGAACGCGTCATCACGCTTCGACCGCCCTCATTCGCGAATTCGCCTTGCACTGTCACTGTAATTCCCCAGCAAACCCAAAAACGACAAATCAGCCCCGAAGTAAAGATTCTTGTGGTAGATTCTAATCGTGAAGGTCGTCGGTTCCCCGTTTATTCAGGAACTGGGGGCTGACGATGATCGCTTCGACAAGGCTTTGAAAACGATAATCATCTTCAGTCAGTTTTTGCTTCATCGCCTCGACGGTGGATTTATCCGAAAGCACCAGGCTTCGACCGAGTGCATACGACAGCGACTTCCGACAAAGATTATCGATGAATTCGCTTCGACGAGTCTGGCCGACATAGTGTCGCAGTCCCTCGATACCGGTTCGTTCCGTCCCATCCGGAAAGAGAGCCGTGGCTTCAACGGCTCGTCCACCCAGATCATTCTCTCGTCGTTCGCCGATCGGTCCGTATCCTTCAAACGCGACGCCGATTGAATCGAATCGATCGTGACATCCGGCACACGCCTGATGATTTCGGTGCCGGGCCAACAGTTGAGGAAGTGATATTT
>JBAXBD010000644.1:0-3934 GCA_037142165.1 Schlesneria sp.
GACGTTAATAGGGGGCTTAAAACCCCTTCAATTTCGAGAGGTTTGTCTGCGATCGCACGAACACGAACTGTTAATGGTCGTTTGCGGATCGGATCGGGGCCATTGAAGGTCTTTTTCAGTCGGGCAGTCAGTTGAGGGTCGTCGGTCAGCCAGATTGCCTGGCCGATTGTCAGTTGCTCGAAGTCGATTGATCCGTGTTGAAATTCGAGTTCGACAGTCCCATGGTCGATCGGTTCGTCCAGCAGGTGTCCTTCCTGGAACACGCCATAAATCCGTCCCCCCTGTTCGGCGTCCGCTTCTCGATTTCCTTCGAATACGACTCCGTCACCCCGCTTGACCGGTCCTTCCAGGTGAATTTCAACCGAATCAAGGAAAATGTTCGAAATGGTTCCCAGCAGGACCCCTCGTTTGGCCGACGAGATCGCCGGAACCAGCATCTTGTGATCATCGCCCAACAGCCAGCCGGGTGAAAAGCCGCGTGAAAACGACAGTTCCATCTCGCGGACGTCATCCCGCGAGAACTCGATCGGATCGCCTCGCATGGCCGTGTCGATCGCTTCTCGATAATGACGGGTCATATTGGCAACGTATTCAGGAGTCTTCAGTCGCCCTTCAATTTTGAACGACGAAATTCCCGCTGCGATCAAATCAGGTGTCAGTTCGTAAGCGGCGAGATCTTGAGGACTAAGCAGGTATTTCTGAGAACCCAGATCAACATCCTCGCCGTCACAGATCAGGTCATAGGGCAACCGGCATGCCTGAGCACATTGGCCTCGATTGGCACTTCGCCCCCCTAGTGATTCACTCGTCAAACATTGACCTGAATAAGCGACGCAAAGTGCACCGTGAACGAAGCATTCCAGCGCAACGGAAGTCGACTTGCGCAGGCGAGCGATATCCTGTATCGATAGTTCACGAGGGAGGACCACTCGTTCGATTCCCAGTTCCTCGGCCACCCGAATACATTCGGCACTCGTCAACGTCATTTGAGTCGACGCGTGAATTTTTAAGTCTGGCGCGGCTGAGCGGATCAGGCGTAATAATCCCAGATCCTGCACCAGAACGGCGTCGACGTTTGAAAGAGAAATCGAGCGGATCAACGACTCAAGTTCATGCAACTCGTCAGTAAACGCCAACGTATTGAGTGTGACATATCCTTTAACGCCGCGATGATGCAGAAACTGCATGACCTCGGTCAGTTCGTCGGCGGCCACATTGGTGGCTCGAGCCCGGGCGTTAAAACCGCAATTCAATCCGAAATAAACGGCATCGGCTCCATTCTCGACAGCGGCGCGCAGGCACTCCCGGTCGCCGGCGGGAGCGAGTAGTTCAGGTCGAAGTGATGGGGATAATGTCATGAATTCGCCGATACGGTCAAAAGACACCTGCAAAACAATCAAAATGGAATCATCGGGTAACAAAGTCATCGCGTCAATTCGCCGTGTCGATTCTGATCGATTGACGTGTATAATACCGATGAAGCCAAGTTCTAAACGTAACCCAATGATTGATACTGTCGGTGGTTGACTGTGTCTGATCTGATGAGGCCCCCTATGACTGACATGAAGGTATTGACTTTTGAACGTGATGAATGGGGACGCTTAGTCCTCAAAACAGGCGATGGCAAAACTTATGTTGGTGTTGATCCGGTTCGTTGTTTCCCGCTCTCGGACCCCGAAAAAGCGATTGCTCTGCTTGATCCTGAAGGGAAAGAGATCCTCACTTTGCCCGACATGGATTCGTTGAATCCTGCAGCAAAAGAGGCGCTTCGAATGGAACTCGCCGCACGAGATTTTATCCCCGTTATTCAAAAGGTCCTTTCGGCGAGCAATCCAAGCCCCCCCTGCGAATGGTCCGTCGAAACGGATCGAGGGGCAACGAAATTTCTGCTGGAAAGCGAAGATGACGTGCGAAAACTTGGGCCGAATCGGGTCATGATCGCTGATTCCAATGGAATTCGGTATACGATCCCCGATATCCAAAAGCTTGACTCGCATTCCCAACGAATTGTTCACCGACTGGTATGACCTGTTGTGACCATTTCCAACTCTTCTAACACGATTGCCCGAGCGGTCATCGTATTGCTTTCCAGACCAAGCCAGCAAAAGAGCATCAATGATTGACGTGCAACATGTTTCCAAAGTTCACTTACGTGGCCGCCTGGAAGTTCCAGCGCTGAAAGAGATTACCTGTCAGATACCAACTGGTTCGTTCACCTTTATCCTTGGCCCGTCGGGTAGTGGGAAAAGTACGTTGTTGTATCTTCTCGGGGCCCTGGACGAACCGACTACTGGCACAATCACCGTCCATGGAAAATCGCTTCAGGCCATGACCGCAAGCGAGCGAGACCACTTTCGCCGGGAAGACGCCGGTTTCATCTTCCAGAACTTTAATCTGCTCGCCAATCTCACCGCCCTCGAAAACGTGCTTGTCCCATTCCTGCCGACCGGCGTATCGCGTGAACAACGGGATAAAGCGTCCCAATTGCTGGAACGACTCGGTTTGGGAAGCCGCAGTGAACATCGGCCCAACCAATTGTCGGGTGGCGAACAGCAACGAGTGGCGATTGCACGAGCCTTGCTCAAACGTCCCAAACTGGTGCTGGCCGATGAACCAACAGGCGAACTTGATACGGCCAATTCTCTGGCAATCCTGGGCGACTTGCGGACGCTTTGTATGGAACAACAGTCTACGGTCGTTGTGGTGACACACGAACACGAATACATTCAACCCGGCGATCACGTGATTCGCATCCGGGATGGGCGGATCGCAGATCAAGACGGACCAAAGTCCGTATCAGTATAAATGATCGTCATAAAGTAATTAGTCATATTTCTGAGAGACCTCACCCATGCTGTCGTCATTGCTGTTTGTGCTTCTTGGTGCGCCGCCCGTCGTGACCGATGATGCTGCTGAGGCGAAATATCTGTCGAATCAGAAACAGGTAACGTTCGGGCTGCCGCGAGCGGGCGAAGGCTACTTTTCTCCGAAAGGTGACTGGATCGTTTACCAGGCCTACCCCATCGGCTACCCGTTCTACCAGATCTACGTGCAGAAGCTGGACGAAAAAACGCCACGACTATTAAGCACGGGACGAGGACGAACGACCTGCGCCTATTTCTCGCCTGACGGAACAAAAGTCCTGTTTGCGTCGAGTCATACCGATCCGAAAATCGATGAAACAGAACTGAAGGCCAGGGAAGAAGCGGCCAAAGGAGGTCGGCGGCGGTATTTGTGGGACTTCGACCCGAACATGGATATTTATGTCGTCAATTTTGATGGAACGGGAATGAAGAGACTGACAGACAGTCCAGGTTATGATGCTGAGGGAAGTTATTCTTCGGACGGAAAGCAGATCGTATTCACCTCGTCACGGGACGGCGATCCAGACCTTTATCTGATGGACGCAGATGGCTCGAATGTTCGGCAGCTCACCAATACACCAGGTTACGACGGCGGACCATTCTTCTCACCCGACAATAAATGGGTGATTTTCCGTTCGGACCGACAGAAGGAACATATGCTGCAACTGTTTGCCATCTCGGCGGATGGCAAGACCGAGGTGCAACTGACGAATAATCTCGATCAGGTCAACTGGTGCCCTTACTTTCATCCCAGCGGCAGATACCTTGTCTGGGCAGGAGCCGATTACAGCAAAGGACCGGCTAACGCCCCGTTCCATCTGTTTACGATGGAACTTGATTGGACGGAAAATTCACTCAAGGGAGGAGCTATCACGCAGATTACGCACAGCTCGGCCCAGGATGTCCTGCCGGTCTTCAGCCCCGACGGAACGAGTTTGATGTGGACATCTACGCGCACTCCCGATGGCACAAGTCAATTGTGGATTGCCGATTGGTTAAGAGGAAAAACGGCCAACTAACAGCCTGTTGAAAAAGCCCGATGCTTGACTGCTCTGTTATACTTTGCTGGC
>JBAXBD010000645.1:0-3929 GCA_037142165.1 Schlesneria sp.
AGCCGTGCCACCTCGGATACCACCGCCCGCCAGCCAGACACTGAATCCATAGTGATTATGATCGCGGCCGAGCTGTGATTTCCCGTCTCCGCCAAGCTCGACCGTTGGTGTCCGTCCGAATTCGCCGCCACAGATGATCAGCGTCTCGTCAAACATTCCTCGTTGTTTCAGATCGGTCATCAGAGCAGCGATTGGTTGATCGATTTGACCAGCAAGTTGACGATGGTTCTTTTCGATCTGGGCATGGTTGTCCCATGGCTGGCCTGCTCCATGCCATAACTGGACATAACGGACTCCCCGTTCCAGAAGCCGCCGTGCGATCAACGTCTGGCGTGCATGCACTCCTGGACCATAAAGTTCTTGAATATGCTTGGGTTCTTCCGAGACATCGAATGCCTCGGAAGCCTCGGTTTGCATACGGAATGCCAGTTCGAACGATTGAATCCGCGACTCCAGACGCGTGTCGACTCGTGATTCGCGATGTTCTGAGTTCAGAGCTTTCAGCAGGTCCAGTTGTCGTCGTTGCATTTTGGATGAGGCATGCGGACTGCGAATGTTTTCGATCAGTTTATCGATCTGCTGATGCTGCGGATCAACATAGGTTCCCTGGTAGATTCCCGGCAGGAAGCCCGACTGCCAGTTTTCTGAATCTTTGATCGGCAAACCATTGGGGCACATGGCTACGAAACCAGGCAGGTTTCGATTTTC
The DNA here is from genome assembly GCA_037142165.1 of Schlesneria sp. Classification (GTDB taxonomy): domain Bacteria; phylum Planctomycetota; class Planctomycetia; order Planctomycetales; family Planctomycetaceae; genus Schlesneria. The sequence continues at coordinate 709 of JBAXBD010000645.1, forward strand.
GGAACCGAGTCCATACAGCACCCATGCTCCGACACTCGGGCGAGCCTGCACCGAATCGCCGCAGTTCATCAGCATTAACGAGGGTTCGTGATTGGGGACATGTGCGTACATCGATCGAATGACGGCGATGTCATCCGCATGGGCCGCAGTCTTCGCAAAGAGTTCGCTGATCTCCAGGCCGCTTTGTCCGTATTTCTGGAAAGGAAACGGCGACGGAAATGCGGCTCCGGTTTTTCGTTCGGTCGTCAGATTGACAGGTGCAGGCTGGCCTGAAAATTTTTCCAGAGCTGGTTTCGGGTCGAAAGTGTCGACGTGCGATGGACCGCCATTCAGAAAGAAATGGATAACTCGTTTGATTCGGCCAGGGTAATGAGGGGACTTTACAGAGACGCCCCCTTCGGTGAGTTCGGTGGCTCCTCGGACATCGCGAGCTTTTTGATCTTCGAACAGACCGGCTAAGGCGAGTGCGCCCAGCCCCATCCCAGACCGCTCCAGCAGGGTTCGTCGTGGCATCGGCATTTGTAATTGATGCATCATGTTGGATCAGTCTACGAACATCAGTTCGTTGGATATCAACAGCACCTGGGCAAGCTGTTCCCATCCGTTCAGCAGCTTTGGCGTAGGACCAGAGAAATCACGTTCCGACTTCCACGACAACTCAGGCGACGTATCCGATTCATTTCCATTCGCCAAATCGAGAATAGCAGGTGCCCAAAGGTATTGATCGCTGTTCAGATCTCCGTTGATATCAACAACGAAATCGAGGGTGTCTCCTTTTTTCAATGAGACACGTTCGATGTTCATGACCTGACGTTGGTTGTGAAGGACTTGAGAGGTCAGCATTCCGTCCGTGCTGGAGAAGATCCAGCAGCGGATGCCGTTTCCTGCGGCGACTTCATGGATCGCGGTCGATGAAATCGAAAATTGGCCATCGTGGGGTGCGACCCAGCGGCGAACCGAACAATGTTTGAAGTCATTTCCCGGGTGACCTCCCTGGGCCGTCAATTGGACCCATCCCAGAGCGCCGTCCGGGTACTGGGCCCCCCCCTGCCAGGCCGAACCGGAAAAGTAAGGCAACGAATGATAGGTCTTCAGTTGCCTGGCCGTTTCGTCCAATTCGCCATAACCATACTGCCATGCAAGCGACTCGATCGCAGGGCCTGGTGTCGGCTCGACGGTATCGGCTTCGAGGAACTTTTGTGCCATATCGAGCTGTATTGCGGTTGGCTCGCGTTGAAAGACGGTTCGATAGAGACGTCGAACTTTTTCCCTATTCGGCTCGTTGGCCCCTTCTCGAATGACCCGATCGACAAGAGCTTGAGCCTGCTGCGCGACGAAGGGATGATTCAACGCGAACAGAGCCTGCTGAGGAACGGTCGTTTCACTGCGGACGGGGATGTGCAGATCAGGATTGGCGAAATCAAAAATGCGTAATGTCGTCGCCAGGAACTGACGGTCGACCAAACCGTAAAGCGACCGTCGCCTATTTGCTGTTCCATTTCCTGCGAACATATCAGTCGCTCGTCCGCCCATCTGCGTGTCTAGTCGACCGGAAACGACCAACAGGCCGTCTCGAAACTCTTCAAACGAGAGCCGACTGACATTCATGCGAGAAAGCAAACGATTCTCGGGGTCGATCTGCGCGGCTGGCTTTGACAGCAATGATGTCGCTGATGTGGTCTCATGAGGAACTTTACCAGGCTGATTATCCGTTCGAAACGATCCGTCGGAACGCTGTTGATAGGTATTGGAAAGAAGAATTAATCGGTGCAGATGCTTGGTGCTCCACCCATCCGCCACGAATCGAGTTGCCAGCCAGTCGAGCAATTCCGGGTGGCTGGGCGGTTCTGCTCGAATTCCAAAGTCACTGGGAGTCCGTACCAGTCCGGTACCAAAGTGATGCTGCCAGACCCGATTGACCCAGACTCGAGTGGTCAAAGGATTCGTGGGATTGGTGATTGCTTTGGCCAGTTCCAGTCGACCGCTGCCCGTCGCGAATGGAATTGGCTGTGGTCCAGCAAGAACGGTGACGAAATGGCGAGTCACTTCCGGTCCGCGATTAACCGGATTTCCTCGTCGAAAAACGCGTGAGGGACGTATCAACTCTCGATCAACAAGTGACACCGCGTGAGGCGGAGCCAGTGGGGATTGAATCAACCAGCGATCGACATCACCCTGCAGTTTCCAAAGCTCGGTCACAGAACCGCTGTCGAAATATGACTCGGTTGAAACAATCTCTTCATCGGGAACAAGACACGGCGAGGCAGGCCCGTAAAGGATCGTTCTCAGGGCCTCCGAGTCTTCCGAAGGAAACTTGTCAGGTTCGGGGCTGCCTGACGCTTTGGCCGCATCGCACGCTGCTTTCCATTCTCGATTAACCTCCTCGAACAGCTTTCCATAACGTTCTGCGACATCTCGCATGGATGTGGGGGGGTGCTCCAACACCGATCGCACACGAGGGTTTATGACGGACGAGAGGTTTGAATGATCTTGAACGATCTCGGCTGACTTTGCAGGAAACTCGTCCGGTTTTAATACCGCAAATCGCCTCCAGGGACCGAAAATGGGATCTTCGATTCCGCCGCGCAATTCTATCCACGCTTCCCAGCGACGAACGAAAGTGGGGATCAGGTCGGTTGTTGCCAGCACCTGATCAAAGCCCTCTTCGGGATATTTCGAAAGTTCTGTTTGAGCGACAAGGTAATCGGTGATCCGTTGCCGTACGCGATCTGCCGCTTCAGTCCGCTTCGTTAACGTCGTCTCTTTAAGCTTCCGCTGTCGCTGGGACAATTCCTTTTCGAATGCCACATAGGCCTCGTCGCGGTTTGATGGTTCGGTGAGAGGCTGCATTCGTTCCGTCGAATTCAGGAACACGCCATAGAGCGAATAATAATCTGCAGTCGGGATTGGATCGTATTTGTGATCGTGGCATCGAGCGCAGGCAACAGTCAGTCCCATGGTTCCGCGTGTGACAACATCGATTCGATCATCAATGATGTCGTGAGTGACCCCCAAAAATCGGCGACCAAGTGTGAGAAACCCCATCGCTGCTTGCGCATCATGATTGAGTGACGCCGCCTGGTCGGCGGCAATCTGCAGCAGCAAAAACTGGTCATACGGAAGATTGCGGTTGAAGGCGTTGACAACCCAGTCACGGTAGGCCGGGGCGTGGACCCAGAACCGTTCTTCCCGCCCATAGACATAGCCTTTGGTATCCGCAT
>JBAXBD010000646.1:0-3928 GCA_037142165.1 Schlesneria sp.
ATTGAGTACTGTTATGCCGACCAGGCGATCGCTCGACTGGCTGAAGCTCTGGGGCATCCCGAAGAGGCACAAGTCTTTCAGAAGCATGGGCGTTTCTATCTCAATCTCTGGAATCCAGAGACACAGTTCTTCCAGCCGCGCAATTCCAACAAAACGTTTTCCGACGCGTTTGAACCGGAAATGTTGACCTATATTGATATGACCGGAAAATTCACTCATGCGTACGTTGAGGGGAGTGCCTGGCAGTGGCGTTGGGGCGTTCCGTCGGATGCGACTGAGCTGGTTTCACTGTTCAAAAACCGTGACTACTTTGTCGAACAGTTGAATGACTTCTTTGTTTATTCGCCGGCAGGAGTCGGACTGAATCCGAATGCTTATTATTGGCATGGAAACCAACCCGATATTTATGCTGCGTACCTGTTCAACTTCGCAGGTCGTCCGGACCTGACCCAAAAGTGGGTGCGGTGGATTCTCGACACAAAATACGGACATCGTGACAACGGGATCGATGGGAATGACGACGGAGGAACACTGTCAGCCTGGTACGTCTTTAGCTCGCTGGGGATTTTTCCCACAGCGGGTACGGATCGCTACGAAATCGGCAGCCCGCTCTGGGATCGAGTAGAAATCAAGTTACAGGCTAAGGAAAAACCCCTGGTAATCATCGCCGAGAACGGGGGAACGGATCGTCCCTACGTTCACAAGCTCTGGTTTGACGAGAAGATGATAGATCAATTTTGGATTCATCACGGCGACATCGCCAACGGAGGTACGCTGAAATTTGAAATGGGAGAGAGGCCAGCGGAAGAGCCAAGCAAATGAAAACTCCTGTTTAACCCGATGAGACGGGTTGATATTTCTGAGAGGGAATCATGGCCGAGCAGAAAACAAAGAAGACTGGCGAAAGTGTTGAGGCGTTTATCGACGCGGTATCGGACGCTCAAAAGCGTGACGATTCGTATTGTCTCCTCAAAATGATGCACGAGATCACGGGTGAAGTTCCTCACATGTGGGGGCCGAGTCTGATCGGGTTTGGAGACTACCACTACACGTATGAAAGTGGATGTTCGGGGGACTGGTTCACCGTCGGCTTTTCGCCGAGAAAAGCGGCGATCAGCGTTTATCTGACCTGCGGACTTCACGAGCAGTTTGCATCACACCTGGAAAGGCTAGGCAAGTTCAAGACGGGAGTCGGTTGTCTGTACGTCAAGAGACTGGCAGACATCGATCAGGCCGTTTTGCGGGAAATGATTCAGATCAGCGTCAAAAGTCTGGCAAAGACGATAAAAGACAAGGCAAAAGCGAACAAAAAGGGACCCAAATAAGAGAAAACAGTCGCAGGGGCTGCAATCGGTGTTCATTATGCTCGCATCTGGTCGCAACAGAGATTACCATTCCGAATTCGTGCGGATTCTCCGCGGTTGCGACTCATCGCCTTGGTTGGTTGAAAGCCTTCATGCAAGTTCCTTCCCACGAAACAGACAACGCCACGGTCGGCTTTCCACCTTATCCCGGTTCAAAGCAAATGCCCCGTTGGGACGGGGGCGAATTACCCGAGGCACCGCCATTTTCGTGGTGGAATCTAACCTCCATGCTGGGGCCAGGCCTGGTCATGGCATCGGCCGCCATCGGCGGCGGGGAATGGCTGACGGGACCAGTGGTCACATCGCGTTACGGCGGTGGACTGCTCTGGCTGGCGGCGATCAGTATCCTCGTCCAGGTGATTTATAACGTCGAGATCAGCCGTTATACGCTTTATACGGGCGAACCGATCTTCACGGGAAAATTTCGGACGTTGCCGGGGCCGATGTTCTGGCTGCCGATTTATCTGCTGCTCGATTGCGGTTCGTTCCTGCCCTATCTGGCGTCAAGTACCGCCGTACCACTGTCGGCGATCTGGTTAGGCGAGTTGCCCGACAATACGAACCCGTCACATAAACTGTTGTTGCAAGTGCTGGCCTGCATGATTTTCCTGGGTTGCATGCTGCCATTGCTTTTCGGTGGCAAGGTCTACGATTCGATCAAGCGGGTGATGACATTCAAGCTGATTTTCGTCGGTGGTTTTCTCGTGTTTCTTGCGATTTTCTATTCGAAAACCGAGACATGGACCGAGATCTTCAGCGGGTTTTTCAAAGTCGGCAACGTCCCTGTTGTCGCTTTGACGGATCTCAATGGAGATGGGAAATTTGATGCCGAAGATTCACTTCGCGGCAACAACATCGACAACGTGTTTGTCTCATTGGCACAGGGACGAGGTTTTCCGAAAATCGACCTGGCGTGGATCGGCTTTCTGACTGCCATGATCGCAATTTCGGGAAATGGAGGATTGACGAATACTCCGATCAGTACGTTCACTCGCGAACAGGGCTGGGGGATGGGAAAACACGTCGGTGGGATCCCCAGTATCGTTGGGGGGCAGTCGATCGAGTTGTCCCACACTGGTATGGTTTTTCCAATTACGCCCGAATCACTCGTCCGATGGAAGCAATGGGTGCGGCACGTTTCTCGTGAACAGTTCTGGATCTGGATGCCCGCCTGTTTTATTGGTCTGGCGTTGCCAAGCATGTTATCAGTTCAGTTCCTGCCGAAGGATAAACCTCTAAGGGATAGCGAGAAATACCTTGCTGCGGCGATGACGGCGAACGGTGTTGCGGAAACCGTAACAGGGATTGTCACGACCGATCACGTCGAGACGGCAGATGAGAAAAACAAACTGCTCGGGGTTAAGGCGTCGCTACGTCCCTGGCCCAACTACATCGTCTGGTTCACGACTTTGTTCTGTGGAGTGCTCGTGCTGGGAACGAGTATGGCATCGACGGCGGATGGAGTTCTCAGGCGATGGATCGACGTCTTCTGGACGGGGCTTCCGGCCCTTCGAAAATGGGAAACCAAGCACATCAGCAAAGTCTATTTTTCAGTGCTGGTTGTCTACGCAACGGTTGGCCTTGCCATGCTTTTATTCAGCAATCCGACACAACTTTTGATGTGGTCCACGATCATTTACAACTATGCACTCGGCTTCAGTTGTATTCACGTCATCTTTATCAACACGACGCTGCTACCGGTCGAATTGCGACCACCGCGAGCTCGACTGTATGTACTCGGTTTCGGTGGTTTGTTCTTTACGTTCATGGGCGTCATTTCGATGCTCGCGATCTTCCAGGAAAAGAATATCATCACCTGGTTTCATTAATGAACTTCGAATTTTAGGGATGAGTCGAACGCGATGACCAACGGGATTGCAGTAGTATCGATCGTTTGTTTGTTTCAGGCCGTATCGTGGTCAATTCTCGGCGCGGATCCTGCGGTCGGCCCGGAAGGGCTTAAGTGGTGGGTCGACTTTCTCTTGCATCTCGATGACAAGTTGATGGATCTTGTCAAAGAATATGGAGTGTGGACTCACTGGATTCTCTTCGGGGTAATCTTCTGCGAGACGGGTCTTGTCGTAACGCCGTTTTTGCCAGGTGATTCACTGCTGTTTGCCGCAGGTGCATTTGCAGCCGCAGGTTCGCTACGAATGGAGTGGCTGATTCCGTTGCTGATCGTCGCGGCAATTCTTGGTGATACCGTGAATTATTTATTGGGCCATTTGATCGGCGAGCGAGCCTTTAACATGGGGATTCCGTTTCTCACAAAGGCAAACCTCGAAAAGACTCACGCCTATTTTGAAAAGTACGGCGGTAAGACAATCATCCTGGCCCGGTTTGTGCCGCTGATAAGAACGTTCGCTCCGTTCATCGCGGGTGTGGGTGCGATGAACTATCGAAAATTCATTTTTTATAATGTGATTGGCGGCGTCGTCTGGGTGATGATCTTCCTGCTTCTCGGCTTCTGGTTTGGGAACATCCCCTTTGTCAAAAAGAACTTTGAACTGGTGATGGTTGCCATCGTAGCGCTGTCGTTGGCTCCTCCGGTTTGGGAATGGTGG
>JBAXBD010000647.1:0-3924 GCA_037142165.1 Schlesneria sp.
GAACAGAATAGCCCGATCTTGACCCCAGGGGTCGCAAAGCGGGCCTCGGTGACGGCAACTGCCAGATCACAGGCAGCGACCAACTGGCAACCAGCCGCAGTTGCCAATCCTTGAACGCGTGCAACGACCGGCTGCGGAAGTTTTCGAATTTTCTGCATGACACTCGAACATCGAGCGAACAATGACGAGTATTCCGATTCGGAACGCCCAACCATTTCCCCCAGATCGTGTCCGGAACAGAAAACAGGACCGGCCGCAGCGAGGACCACAACGCGAGTTGTCGGGTCGTTAGCAATTCGATCCAGCTCGGCACCAAGTTCCGTGAGCATCGCCTCGGAAAGCGCGTTTCGACGTTCCGGTCGATTCAGGGTCAGTCTCGTCACTCCAGAATCTGATTCGACTAATAACATTGTTCTGCTCGCAACCGACAAAAGGGCTTTTTTTCAGGCTCAGTTCGAATCTCAATCTTACCGATTATTCAATCGGGGCACGTGCGCAAAAACGAGATCGAACAGGGAACCCGTACAAATCACAGGAGATCCAAGCCACTCGTTCGCCGCCTGTTGATGAGTTCAGCTCGTGAAGTTCAACCCGCCTTCACAATCGGGTTGGTCAATGTTCCGATCCCCGTGATTTCAATACTCGAAACATCACCATTGATGAGTGTGAAATTATCCGGCGGAACAATACCGGTACCCGTCAACAAAAATGCCCCGGTGACAAGATCATTTTCTCGCGTCAGCCAATCGACTAGTTCGTCAAATTCCCGTTTCATCTGGCTGAGGTCCGTCTCACCGGTGAAGACAACCGTCCCCTGACGTTCGATCGACAGGCGTATTTTCGTCGCAGCACGGTCGACCGTCTTTTCGGGAATCAAGACGAAGGGCCCCAGTCCGCAGCAACCGTTATAGACCTTGGCCTGCGGAAGGTAGAGCGGGTTTTCACCCTCAATGTCACGCGCGGACATGTCGTTTCCGACTGTAAACCCGACAAGTTTCTTGGCAGGAGAAATCACCAGCGCGAGTTCCGGTTCAGGAACACTCCAATTGCTGTCGGCACGAACTCGTAAAGGCTCACCCGGTCCCGAAACCCGATTCGGCGTCGCCTTAAAGAAGATCTCCGGGCGAGGGGCCGTGTAAACTCGGTCATAATGCGAGGCTCCCGTCTCCGATTCCTGCATCCTGGCCACCTGACTTCGTTTGTAAGTCACTCCTGCCGCCCAAACTTCCTGCCGGTCAATCGGCGCAACAACCGTCACCAGTCGCGGATCAAGCAAAGGAGCTTTGGAATCAATCAGGAACCGAGCCAGTCCAATCGGATCAGGCGAATTCAAAACGTCCATCAAACTACGGGCATGATCAACCTGGGTCAGATCCAGCAACCGGAATTGTCCGTCGTCTTCCACCACGGCAACTCGATTCGAACCATCGGCCAAACGCAGCTTGGCAAGACGCATAACAAAACCCCCAACATTAATCGACCCAACACCAATACCACCAAAAAAAAGGATCGCAGAACCACCCCCACACCGCAAGTATTCTTCGTGCGCGTTGTGGCATGGGTTTAAAATAGGGGAGTCGCTTTCGCGTTGTGGCACTGATTCGCTGCGTTTTCTTCGCTTTCGCGTTGCGACTTTGAATTCGTACTACTGTCGAACACGACGAGCCACACGCCGTAGCTGCGGCTTCCAGCCGCAGATTTAAAAAAGGGACGGAGGCTGGAAGCCTCCGCTACAAAATCCACTACAAAATCCACTACAAAAACAGACAACCTCTCCGCCCCTTTGCGGGAAACTTCTTTGCTTTTCAGGGCTGTTTTGTCGGAAAAATCACTATAAATCGTCCCATATCCCGCCTGCACGTGAACTCGCGTTTCCGAAGCTTTGCCTGATTTTTTGGGAATTCGTGACAATCCAGTTTTCCATATGCGAATAAGCCGATATATTCATGGATTGTACAGGTACTGTGCTGAATGGATTCTGGTGAGATCGTCACGCGTTTCAGTCGGGAGAGTTGTTCTCAATGTTTCATCATCCGTCCCGGAAGATTGGCATTTTTATCCGCTGTGCGTTGGCGACTTATTTCGTGGCGGCTTCTGTTGCTTACGCGGCTGATCAAGAGTCGAGTCAAAAATCGGGTCATTGGGCATTTCAACCCGTGATTCGACATACCGTTCCGAGTGTGGAATCGAATACTGCTGCAACTTTCCAGAATCCGATTGATGCCTTCATCGTCAATCAACTTCAAAAGCGTGGTAAGGCTCTTTCAAAGCCGGCCGATCGAACGACGCTGTTGCGACGAATCACATTCGATCTGATCGGATTACCTCCGACTCCGGAAGAGGTTTCCGAATTTCTTGCGGACACGAGTCCCGACGCCTTTGACCGGGTTGTTGATCGGCTTCTCAGCAATCCTCATTACGGCGAAGCCTGGGGTCGAAACTGGCTCGACGTTGTCCGTTTTGCAGAAACGGCCGGGTTTAAAGAAGACCCGATTCGACCAACGGCATACACTTACCGCGATTACGTGATCCGGGCTTATAACCGTGACGTTCCGTTCGATCGATTTGTACTTGATCAATTTGCAGGGGACGAAATGTTTCCTGACGATGCCGAATCGCTGGCTGCGACGGGCTACTGTCGTATGTGGCCGGATGAAAGCAACGCTTCAAACATTCTCCTGGCGCGACAGATGTCGCTCGACGATCTCACCGGAAATGTCGGTGCTGCATTTCTGGGACTGTCGATCGGATGCGCTCAATGTCACGATCACAAGTTCGATCCGTTGTTGCAAACCGACTTTTACCAGTTGCAGGCGTTTTTTTCCGGGATCGTGCTCGAAGACAAAGTCCCCGTGGGAACGCATGAGGATCTGGTCGAATACCGTCGCGAAGAACGGGCTTGGCTCGACGAAACAGCCGAGTTACGTCGTGAATTGAATTTGCTGGAACGACCCGCCCGGGTCAAAATGCAGGGGGAACGGCGTATGAAGTTCCCGCCTGAAGTTCTGGAAGCACTCGACACATGCGCCGAAGACCGCTCGACGATGCAGCGGCAACTCGCCTTCTGGAGCGCACGTCAGATGGGTGTGAAGGAAGACGACATTCCAAAACATCTCGACGAGGCCGCCAAAATCCGCCGCGAAGAAGTCATCAAACTGATGGAAGAAGCTCGGAAACGACAACCTCGACCAAAACAAGACGCAAGTGTCATGGCGGTCGTTGAGCTGACATGTACACCGCCGGTTACTCACCGGATGGAATCGGGTAGCTACGACAAACCACGAGAGGTACTTGAACCGCATTATCCAGTCGTGTTGCGGAGCAATTCTACGCAAACCCCGCCGTCGTTTACGCCGCCAAGCAATCGAACGTCTGGACGCCGCACCGAACTGGCGCGATGGCTGGCATCAGCCGACCATCCGCTGACTCATCGGGTCTGGGTCAATCGAATCTGGCAAGGACACTTCGGTCAAGGCTTGGTCTCAAATGCCAACGACTTTGGCACGCAGACGCAAGCGCCAACTCAACCCGAACTACTCGATTGGCTGACCTCGGAATTTGTTCGACAGGGATTCCATTCAAAGCGTCTGCATCGGCAAGTTGTCTTATCCGCCACGTACCGACAGCGATCGGATGAATCTCTTGTTGAAGGAGTCGCTGCGAATGAATCGCAGTCGAACACGACTGACTATTCGCACTTCATGCGGCAACGGCTGTCATCGGAACGGATTCGCGACGCATGGCTGGTCGCTTCAGGCAAGTTTAACGACACGATGTATGGAGCTGGCACGAGACCTGAGTTGCCTCCCAATTTCAGTAGTTACGAATGGAAAGTCAGCGAGCCGGCTCAGCAGGTCCGGCGTTCGGTTTACCTGTTTGCAAAGCGAAATCTGCCGTACCCGATGATGCCTGCATTCGATTTTC
>JBAXBD010000648.1:0-3916 GCA_037142165.1 Schlesneria sp.
AATGCACGGTTCCGGCTGCACCGGGGGGAATCTGGTTGTTGTACAGCGGCGTAAAAATGTCCTGTGGATTACGACGGTCGATTCGATTTCCGTCTTTATCCAGCATGAAAATATTGATGAAATGTGACCAGGGATCGACTTCCTTTTTATCGTCCATTCCCCCGCTTCGTCCGATGACTTTTCCTCCGCTGCTCACGGTGACATCCAGCCAGACTTCGTTGGAATCGGCCGTCCCTTGCGTGAAGGGATGCCCGACTTTCAGCGTGCGAACGACTGCTTCTAACAGATACGTCTGACCTGGCTTCAGCCTGGGGACTTCCGGGCGCAGTGGCGCGATCAGGTTTCCGTCGATCTCGCCCCCCTCTTTGATTCCGAAAATGTCGACCCGCAGTTTCTCTTTCAAAAATTCCTGGTGTCCTGTGATGGCAGCCTGATCATCCTTTAACCATGCAAGTCCGGTATTGGCTCCCGGGAAAAAATGGTTATGGATACTCGGTTGTTTGACCTGGGCGAACAGTTTGGCTCCAAAATCCTGTGATTCCTGGGCTGGCATATGGCACCCATTACAGTTTTGGACCGCCTTTTCGGGATAGTAGAAACTCCGCGCCCCATGTCCCGATACTCCGCTTAACAGGTAGGTGTCATGGTGATTCTGTCCGCGAAGGAATTCTTTGTAGTGGTTGACTGCAAACGGGATATGGACCTTGTGGCATGTTGAACAGAAGTCTGCCGACGTGTGGAAGTCTTTGAGAAACGTCTTCTTGTGCAGTGCAGGCTTCGCCTTCACGAGCTGATTATTAATCCATTGCAAGGCCGCATTTTCACTGAAAGCAAACGGGTACTGTTCGGGTTCTTCGATCGTGAAGTCGGCGTTTCCGCGTGTGCTGTTGATATGAGTGATCGCGTGGCAGACCGTACAGGTGATCCCCGCTTGTGAGGTCGGGTGATTGACATCATCAAACTTCGGATCGTCGAAGGCTCCACTGAAAAACGGGACGGGATCGTGACAGCCAGCACAGAACCGTGACCCGCGCACGTTTCCGTCCCGTTTCAACGACACTTCGCGGGTTTCGCGGACGCTGGCCAGGTAAGCCGGATTGTTGAACGAACTGAAATGATGCGAGCTGTGAAACCACCCCTGATAGGCATCTTGATGACACTTCAGGCAATAAGCATCATTCATTAACGACGAGGCAGGAATAAAGTTTCCTGTGGCGGTCCGAGCCTGCGATGGAAAGAAATATTTGTCAGCCCCCTCTTTAGGTCCAGCCTGATTCCATTGGCGAGGGTCCTGATTATGAAGTGCGATCATGCCGACGCCCGTTGCGGCCACAGCCCCCAGGTAACCGAGTCCAAGTTTCCAGCGAATTTTTGGCCCCGCCAATCGATGCAGCCAGTACAGCCACAGGCAGAACAGCGGCGACGCCACATGAGCCCAGTAAACCATTGATCGAGTCGTCGGGTGTTTGATGACAAAAACAGAACCTGGCCCGCCAAAATCAATTCGCATGAGCAGCAAGCCACTGATCAGTAATACCAGCGAGCCAATGGTCAGCGCGTATCCAACCCGGATAGCACGTTTGTTTTTTCGAAGCCGTGTGTTGGACATGTGAATCAACACGAACAGCACGAAGGGGAGAAGCAAGATGATGCCGAGGATCAGGTGTCCGCCGAACATCAGCATGTAAAACCAGTTTTCGTAAGTCCTGCCTGAGTTCCAGCTCAGAAATGTTACGCTGGCAAGATAAACTGAATTCGCCCCCAGCAGGGCGATTAATGCGTAGACAAACCACATCAGAATTCGCAGTCGAGGTCCGACTGCTGGAATGACCTTAGCCCGAACCGGTCGGTCTGAGGAGGATGAGTTCGGAATGGACATATAGAAACTCCGCAGATGATCGCGCATGAATAAAACGAGTCGGACGAGATTGCTCGTCATTTCGCTGAGGGATACGACGTCGCTGCTGGACCGTCAACGAATGCCGTGCGAATAGAACGGCAAGCACCGGGCCGGTCGACAACACAGCTTCGACCGACGACATGAGAACGAATCCCTGAACGTGAGGATCACGAAAAACCCTCGCAGGAAAATCGGCATTCATCAAGCCCGAGGAGGGCGATCAAGACGGTCCGCGTCGGGAGGATTTGGCAAAACGTCCCGATTTCGCTCCAGAAGAGACCACCCCTTTGCGAATATGAGGACAGCTTTTTCACATGGGTGTAGATCTTTAACTTCGGAAGATCGCGTTTCGGGCTGCTGACGATCCGTCGGAATGAACGGCACTTGCTGACAAAACGGGCCATCGCAGGACGGTCTTTTCGACGGCACATCTTGAGCAGGTAAGTTTTCTTCGTTCTGATTGTCGGCAACAAGGGAAGGCTGATGAAACACGTGGAGATAATCACCACAGGATGCATTTGCTCTGTCTACCGTCACCAGAGCCGACATGAACACGAGCAATCCCACTGCCCGGCGGAAGAATCCGGGGCATCGAGACAATGAAACTCGCAGTACAGTGCTCATGATCACCAATTTCCGCAGATGCAGCGGACACACGAAACTCGTTTACGTAGTGTAGGGGCTGTCTGTTGGAGTCGTCAAATTGATAATCATTTCGACACACCTGATTTCGACTCGGAAAACAAAGAAAACGCAAAGGCCGGGAACTCGTTATGGAGTTCCCGGCCTGTTTTTCGATTCGTTACCGACGCCTTCCAGGCCCAATCTTGATTCGACCTGGATTGAGTTCGGACTCAGAATGGATTCACCTTGCCGTTTGAAGCCGAGGTTGGCGATGGTGGCAATCCACCCGCTTCGGCCGAAATCGGTTGGCTGTCGATCACCTGATCTTGTAACGGTTGAGGTGCCGTTTCGATCGGACCAGGTACTGATTGAATCGGTGGCACGCTTTCGCTGCTATGTGGCAACGGCTGAGGACTTGTGGCTGGAACCGTAGTGCCGTTGGGAGGACACGATCCGTTCATGCCATCAACAGTCACGTATGAACCAGCGTTGTGACCTCCGTGCCAACCTGCGTGGCCCGCATAAGGACCCAACTGGCCAGGAAAGAAGCCGTTGCAATAGCGGGAAGCGGAAACCGCTGGAGGTGTGGAGTGCCATTGTGATGGGATCGGCCGTGGTGGCAATCGATTCGGCATCGGCTGCCAGAACGGTACATGCTGATAGTAGTAGCCAAGCTGAGTCGTGTCCGTCGGTTGGTAAACCATCGGAGCGGGTGACTGGCTGTAGTCAGCGCCTGCACCGTACCATTTCTGCGGAAAGTAATTGGTATATTCAACACCGCGACGATGGAGCGGATATTTTGTCGGTGGAGCATATCCGTAATCGGGAGAATGCTTGCAGTAGTGTTCGCCAAATTTGCCGTGAAGGCATCCACCACGGCAGCTTGGGCAATACCCGGATTGGCAATCCTGACCGTATCCGGTCGGACAATTTCCAGTTGGGCAACCGCCGGTTGGGCAGCTTCCATTCTGGCAATCACCAGCCATTGGACCATACCGATGTCCGCCGACCTGCTCGACAGACTGAGCGGATGCCGTCTGGCCGTTTGTCCGGACTCGCCCATCGCTGATTCTCACGATGCCAGCAGAGCCAGGCCCCTGTTGTGCGAATCCACTGGTCGCCGAACCCAAGATGAGCATCAGGGAGGCTGCTATCAATCCGTTCGATTTTGTGAAACGCATCGCAGTTTCCTTTAGGTCGCCGGTCGGAACAATCCACGGCGTTCGCGGTTCATGAATGCCGCTGTCTGCGGCTTCTCAAAAGCACTGTGGTGACACGAGTAATTAGTAAGCAGGATTGGACACAGGGACCAACCGACTGGAAGGAATTCCCCATCCGTATTCGTACGTATGGCCGACGACAGGGGCGAGTGGCACAGAAATCGGAATGCCA
>JBAXBD010000649.1:0-3916 GCA_037142165.1 Schlesneria sp.
TTGGCTCGGGTAGCTTACCAAGTTGATGATACAAAGCGATTTCGATCGCTTCATAAGTCCGAAATCCATAGGCTTTTTTGGTAGTCAGTTTCGCCTTGTTGTTGAATCCCTCGACGATTCCTGAGGACATCGTTCCTCGTGCGTGAAACCAATTGAGGATTAATGTGTGATGTGCTCGCAGCATTCGAGCCACCCGTTTCATTGGTTCCAAGCGTGATCGCATGGTACGGGCGCACCATTCATCGAGGAATCGCCCAGCCCAGCCTGCCGAAGTATATTCCCAGAACCGTTGGAACTCCTCTCTGAGCAGGTGAGCTCGAACTGAACGAAGATTGTATTTCATTAACTCCGCCATTTTCACGATTTGTTTTGCCGTTAGGTTCGCAGGGCGTTTCAACAGACACCAGCGGGAATGTTTGAGGACGGGTTCATATCCGTCGCGTTTTAACTGCCGGGCTTCTTCCGCGCGGATTTCATCAAGGGCCTTGTTGAAGTGGACCATCAAATGAAAGCGATCCAGCTCATGGATCGCTTTGTTGGCCTGTTCGGCGATCACCTTCAGGTAAGGTTTCCACATATCACTGCACACAAATCGGATTCCTTTCCTTACTTTTTCTGGCAAAACGTGGAAGAAACCCCGCAAGCTGTCTTCTGTTCGCTCGCGTCCAATCCACAAGAGCCGCTTGCATCCGTCATCGATCTGATAAACCAACGTGAGATACTTGTGTCCCTTCTGCCAGGCGATTTCGTCGATGCCAATGGCCGTGACTGCTCCCCACGTGCGATTCACAACGCCCCAGATGACGGCGTGCCGCACTGATCGAAACACGCTTTGCCAACTGGTGTGGAACGCATCCGCGACTTCCTGCCAAGACAAGCGCTTGGCCCACGCTGCCAGGAACCAACGATATGTCTTCGTCAAATGGCATTGACCGTCACCCCAGGGAACCTGCTCGACCTTGACGCCGCACCGCCGACAATCGACACGCCGCATCCGGTACACGAAGAACACCGCAATGGCCCACAATGGAACAAACTCAAATCGACGGGGCTTCAAGCGATCGTATTGCGGACCGGGCCGCCCGCAACCTGAACATATCGGACGGCTGTTCTGCCGAGGACGAACGCTTACCTCGATCGCCAAATCGGTCCCTTTCCCGCAAAATTGGATTGAACCATAGACAAATGACTTGTGTTTCTCGACGCGGTTGAGGATCGTTTTCAGTTGCATCCTGTGTGTTCCCTTGGGCGCGTTTGAAGCTGTGGTAACTCCAATCGTATCCAACGGACCACGGGATGCATTTGTCCCAAAACTTTTCCCCAGAAGTTGCGCTGAGCCCCTTCCGCCATCGCCTTCGCATCGCCCTCACACCTGCTGCGGCGATCGAAGGCGATGGCGGAGGGGGCGAACCCCTTTTGTCGAACCTGAGCTGAGTCTCTTACTTCTCCTCAATTATTTACCCACAAAAACTGGTGACGAACCAGAAAAAGATAGGTCTTATAGGACGTATACGACCCATAAGGCGTATTGCATAAGATCGTGACGGAGCACGAACAGTTCACCCATGACGGCAACGTCGTTCCGAAGTTTTTCGCATCCATGGGGACACCGCGTGATCGCGGGGTCAACACGAGCATCTTCGTGGCTGGTGGCTGGGGGCACACCCCGATTCCTTCGCTCTGACGAAACGCTGACGTAGCGAAGCGTATAACCCTTCTCGTAAATTGGCGTTCGAAAAATTCTTCCGTAAACGTTCACCCCGAATCCGTTGGCCCGTTGCACTGTCCCTGAGGTCAAAATCCGTCAGTCCTGACGACTTTGAATTGTGCCCCTTCGTAATCCACGTCAGAATGTTCACTCGCGATCATTCTGACGTGGTCGTTTTGCAAATCGAAACGATGTTTCTTTTATAAGGCGGCATCTCTGATGGAACGTATTGCGACAAGTTTTGCCCTTAGCAATCCGCTGACATTAACGGAGTATCGCGGTCCCGTCGTTGTCGGGCCGAATGCTGTTTATCTGGTCATTTGTGGAGGTCAATCGGGTCTCGGTCCGGGTGCCGCAGCGGGAGCCGTGACCGGAGGACTCATTGGAGGGCTTGTTGGGGCGGCTGTCGACTATGCAGTCAAAGGGGATCAATCGGCGGCGTCAAGATATCCGTTTGAAACGGTTGAGTTCAAGACGCTGAAAGTCGAACTTGAGGACATGTGGATTTGGGGTGACGTCAAGCGATCCGATCCGGTGATCGTCTTGCCCAAGAAATTGGTAACGACGCTGAAGTTTTCCTATTTCAGCGGAATCACTGTTTCAACGGAAAACGACAGTTTTCGTATCAAAGCCGGACCTTTCGCCGTAAGTAAGGCAAAGCAGGTTTTCGCCGAATACAATTGGAAAGAACGAATCGGGCCTCCACCGAAAAAGCGACCTGGGAAGAAGCGAAGCGCCGGAAGTTGGATCAGGTATCTCGCGATCTTGTTAATTCTGATCCTCGCTGGAATCACTGTTGCAGTCTGGATTCAAGCCGTCACTCCTAAACCGATGTCCCCCGAGATGTCTCAACCAATCAAATTGGCGCCACATTGACACGGCATCTCTTCGTGAACGGTCCGGAGACGACCGCAGTCGATGAGTCGTAAACCGATGACGAACTTTCGAGGCTCAATCACTGAGGACACAGATTTTTCTTGGGGTCAACACGATTATCTTCGTGACTGGGGACATACGCCGATTCTTTCGCGCTGACAAAACGCTGATGTAGCCAATCGCATAACCCTTCTCATGCATTAGCGTTAGCGACATTCTCCCGTAAACACTCGACCCGAATCCTTTGGCCCTTTATTTAAAAGGGCGCTGTCCCCGATAACGAATTCCCCTCTTCCTGTTCGTATGTCGCCGACCAGCTTCACGCGATCGGCGCCGCTTCGTACGTGCCGCCACATTACGAAACATACAAGGGGACGATGTGGGATCCGTTCACGCTCGAGCAATGGATCATGAACCTGCTGGCGCGAATCGATGACCTCAATCGGAAAAATACAGAGTTGAAGACGATGATCGAGCGAAACATCAACGTCCGAAACCGCCCTGCCGCAAACCACCTGATGACATCGGACGAATGGAAAGAGTTGAGCAACAAGGACATGGGCGGCTCGATCATACGCAGCGATCGAATTCGCAAGCTGGACAAGCTGGTGGCCATGAACCAGAAATCGGCCAGAAACGTAACGCTGACGGTCCGAGTCCTGGCGGAGATGATGGACATCATCACGGATTACATGGCCCAACGCGGCGATTCCATGCGCAGCAACGCGGTCATGGCACTCGGGAAGCAGGTCATTGAAGTCGTGATCAATGGATGCCACGATTACCGGATCGCAAACAGGGATCCCTACAAGCCCGGAAAACAATACTACGGGGAACTTGATTTCGACCTTTAGTGAAAGGAACCCTCTCACCAAAGGGCACAGCTTTTTCGTGTGTTAACCACGAGTATCTTCGTGGTTGGGGACTCATCGAGTTTCCCTCGCGCTGACGAAACGCTGACGTACGCAAGCGCATTACCACTTTCTCATTTTGTGGTTACGGAAATTCTTCCGTAAAATCTCGATCCGAATGCTTTGGCCCGTCCTCCGAAAGGGCAGTGCCCCCATTACCCAACTGCTGCGCGGGCTATCGAATGTGAACTTTTTTTCACACTTGAACGCTTTACAATCATATTCGTAAAGATTACGCTCAATGGTCGCTAGTGACTTTTTCGGAAGTGTATCATAATGTTACATTTTTTCCTAAATACGGAAATGTCGCCTAAAATAGAATTCGCTTGCACACTACCGTGTGTTCAAAATTTGTAATTTCAGTGATATCCAGATTGATTGTCAACTCTGGTGCATGTTTGTGTTTCTGAATGGGAGTTTT
>JBAXBD010000650.1:0-3894 GCA_037142165.1 Schlesneria sp.
CCAATGTAACGGCGGTGCCATTAACGCCTTGAATAGACGGAGTCGAGACTGCACCCGTTTGTTGCGCGACTGCCAGCAATAAATTCGGAATTTGAACGTTACCACCACCCGTCGTTGCCAATGTTTCGTTAAATGTTCCCTGACCAAACAGGTGCTCGCCAGGGTTTAATGTAATTGCTTGATTCAAAACGGATCCGTTTTGGACGATGAAGACATTACCTCCAGCTGCCTGAGCTGCAGAAATGGAGGAAAATGGGTTAGCACTGGTCCCATCTGGGGTACCGGATCCACCACCCGAATTATTGGGATTTGAATAGACCTGATCGATAACATACGCTTTTCCAGTCGTCGGATCGGCAGCAACTTGATTAATGTCGCTCGTTTGTGATTGAGCGACGATCACGTTGTAGTTGCGTTCAACGAATCGGAACGGCGATGGAGTATTTCTTGTCCACGCAGCTGTCGGATGATTCTTGGCAAACGGAAACTGTAGAGACAGGCCGACCATAAAATTGTCTCCATAAAGTTTATCGTGCGTGTAGAGCACCTGTGCTGTAATCGTGTTATCGATAACACCTTCGACCCGTGCTTTGAACCCGTTGACGCCGCTTGTCGATCCGCCGTCAAAGTGATAGCCGCCGACAAATCCTCGAACAACGTGTCGATCGAGAACTGGAAGACTATACCCAATTTCAGCATCGATACCTCGCAAGGCTGTTCCAATATCGATCGATCGGGAGTAGAGCAACTGATTGCCGACAATCGTTGCATTGTTAACCGAGTTTGACACGGACTGAGAGGAGGAGACGGGAAGGTAGACGTTTGAACGGACCTCAAATTGCTGGATTAGGCCTTCGAAACTGAGCCCGACTTGTTGAAACATGTTCCCTGTCGACTGGTCAGCGTCGTACCAGAAACTTGCACCAGCCCAGGCATTCCAGTCGTCAAGCAATCGGCGGTATCCGAGACCAAAATTTCCGCCTGCTTTGGATTGATTGGTCACAAATCCACGGACATCCGCAAAAATAAAATGTTCGTCGGTTAACAGATATGGCATCGCTTCAATGGGCGTAATCGATACGTTTCGCCCGAAAGTCTTAGCGGCGAGGTGACTGGCTCGACCAAAAACACCGATACTGTTTCCAGTTGTGTTCGATACGATTTCTTCAGCGTCTGAAGACTGTAAGGATTGAGATTCTCGCTTTGGTTTTATCGACACTTCTGGCTCAGGCGATTCTTCGTCCTCATTTTGCTCTGTGGGCATCACACGGACAGGAGGCGACAAATCTGCTCTCAGCCCCCGAGGAATGAGTGTGCTCGAGATAAGCAATAATACGACGAGCCCAACTGTCCCGATAAGTCTTAATCTTAATAATTTAATAGGCCTATAAGACTTTCTCGTCGACATAGTGACTGTTCCTTCTCGCACAACGAAATTGCGAGACCCATTGATTGGCGGGAATTCTCTCAGGCGATGGTCACCGATGAACAAAGCAAAGGCGCAGAATAGCACCCGGATTTGAGCGGGTAATGGAGGCCGTGAATTGAGAAATGAAATTTGGTGGGTGAATCAAATGGATTCGGGAAGTGTATAAAACTTGGCTCAATTCCTGTCGAGACCAGAATTCCACGGCGACAGCCACTCTGTATAAGAATTCAGGTATCGAAATATTCGTGCAAAGCTGCATTCCACCAGAGAGTTTTCGCGGTAAGGCTTTCGCATTAGCACCAGAAAACAATTACATCCCGAGTAAAGGCCGAACTCCAGAATGGGACAGTAGAAATATTTTTCGAAGCGACGATCGAACGAGACCTCGTCCTTAACATTTTAATTGACGTTTGTTTTTACCTACCGACGAATAAAGTCAGGCCGATCCTCAAATCATATCAAGTTTGCGATGTGTTCTCTGCGGCGGACGTGAACAGTTCGCGCAGATCCCTTGAACCTCCAGTCGATGTCCCGACATTCGAAAACCATATTCAGCTGCGACGGTTTCGAGCACGCTTGAGATCATCTCATTGGGAAACTCAATCATGTCTCCGCATTTTTTACAAATCAGATGGTCGTGTTGAGGGTATCCATAGTCGTGCTCATACACTTCACGGTCATTCGCGCGCGCAACTTTTCGAATCAGTCCAGCTTCCTGCAATAAATGCAACGTACGGTAGACTGTACTTCTGCTGGCAAGCATTGATCCCTTGCGGCCGGCTAAACTGTCAATCCACTGATCTGCATCGAAGTGATCGTGCGACGAGTAGATTGCGGTCACAACCGCTTCCCTTTCAGGAGTCAACCGCATTTTTTTCGTCAGCAAAAACTCACGAAACTTGTCGACCGGTGCAACAGTCACGTTCATCGTGGCTAGCTGCGACACGATGCACCCCTCCCCTCGTTCATGAGCAGAAACTTGTACGAATCAATATGCGTAGGTAATACCAACGTTCCGATTAATGCAACTAATTGTCGAAGCAAATGTGGAACCACGTTCAGAATTCAGCCTTGTAAGTGTCAATCATTCGTCATCAAGACCGAGTCCAATCGAGTCGATCATTTTCGACAATGCTGCTTCCAGCTTTTCGTCAGTGTCATATGCGCCGTTTTCGATTGCCTCCTTAATCTGGGCCAACCGTTCTGCTCGCACTTCAGGTGTTTCGCTAAGTCGATCAAGCATTTTGCCTGCCGATGAAATTTCAAGTTGGTCTCGCGGAGATTCGACGGACGAAGCCGTTGATGGCTGCGAAACGGAAGTTGTTGGAGACACCGCACGTGTGGGTATCCCTCCGGAAACTGATCCAATGCCCGAAACGTCCATGCTCGTTTGCCCCTCCTTGATTTGGCGGTCAAAGCGATTCCTTGAGACGGAACGCCCAGTAACCAAGCCAGAGAGATCATAGCTCACCGATGGCAGGCGATTCAACCGCGACTGAGTTCGACGACACATGACATTCCCCTAAATTAACGTGTTCGGACATGAATATCCGGACGAACGGGCTGTTGGGGGAACGTCATCTTTCCCAGTGAGACGCGTCAAAATCGATCCAATCGACGCTGTCGGCGATACGCAGGGATCCATTATTTGGATCATTATTGTCGGCCCGAATTCGTCCGACACTAAGTATATCGGTTGTCGATTCACAAAAATTGAATCGATAGAAGATTTTTCGCATTGGGCACACTTTTTGTTCATCGTTCCTAAAAACAGACTCCGGACTCAGCATCCGATGAGAAGTTCTCGCATCAATTTGATACTATGTCGGTCAGGATTCAAAATACGACGACATGAACCAATGCGGGAGCGAGCAGAAAGAAACATTATGCAAACGAGCGAGCCACTGGCTGAACTTCGAGACGGCAATGTCACTGTCATTGTTTTCGGAGAAGAATTCAAACATCTTGACGAAACGAACGTTGCGGAAATCGGAGGAAAATTGCTTCTACTCGCCGAGAATCTACCGCACCCGATTCTGGTTCTCGATATGCAGGCAACCGAATTCTTCGGCTCGTCATTCATCGAATCATTATTTCGCGTCTGGAGAAAGCTTAATACAAAGCCTTCGGCAAAATTTGGACTCGCAGGTTTGCAACCCTATTGCCGTGAAGTCCTCGAAGTAACGCACCTCGACAAACTTTGGCCTCTATTTGAAACTCGCGAAGCGGCATGTGCCGACTTCAATAAAGTCTAAGTTTATCCAGCAAGTCGTTGTTCTTTATTCTCTGACTTTTTCTTTGACCGCGGTTCGCTCTTCCAGCGACGGTGAATCCAAAAGTATTGTTCGGGCGCACGCCGAATGGCGTGCTCTAACGCTGCCGTATATTTCCGAGTGATCTCACCAACCGGGTCGTCGCTTTGAACCTCTCGAGGGTCAATCACCAACTCACATCCAACTTCAAAT
>JBAXBD010000651.1:0-3886 GCA_037142165.1 Schlesneria sp.
CATTGGCAACCTTGCGATGTTCGTCTTTGATATTTGAATGGCTGTCCCAGGGCTGGCCATCACCGTGCCAGGTCTGGACGAAACGGACTCCCCGTTCAATCAATCGTCGTGCCATCAGCAACTGTCGGTTCTGCGGTCCAGGTCCATACATCTTTTGAATGTGTTCCGGTTCCTGCGAAACATCAAATGCATCACTCGCCTCGGTCTGCATGCGGAACGCCAGCTCAAACGATTTGATCCGTGATTCGATCGCGGCTTCACCCGGTCTCTCTTCTAAATGCCGCGCATTCAGTTGCTGCAAAAAATCAAACTGCTTCGTCTGTTCTGCGGAAGTGACTCGTTTATTCTGCAGAAAATCGATCAGACGAGTGGGATCAGGGTTCGACGTATCGACACGAGTCCCCTGGTACGAGCCGGGAAGAAATGCTGATCGCCAGTTTCCGGCGCCGCCGACCGGCATGCCGCCAGGAACGAGGGCGATGAACGCAGGAAGATCCTCGTTAACCGAGCCCATTCCCCACGTGAGCCACGAGCCGAGACTCGGACGAACCAGTCGCATGTCTCCCGTATTCATCAGCATGAGCGACATCTCATGACTCGGAAGCTCGGCATACATCGACCGGATGACGGTCATCTCGTCAACGCACTTAGAGAGGTTTGGAAAAATTTCGCTGACGGGGATTCCACTTTCTCCGTGCTGCTCGAACTTAAACGGGCTGGGGAGTGCCACACCAGTCTTACGCTCGGTCTGAAGGTTTTCGAACGGAAGCATCTGTCCCTCTCGACGGGTCAGTTCCGGCTTCGGATCAAACGTATCGACCTGTGAGACACCACCGTTTAGAAAGACATGAATGATATGTTTCGCTCGCCCCGGAAAATGAGTCCGCATTGTCGACCTTGACGATTCAGCCGACGCGGTGTTCCCTAGAAGGTTGGCCAGCGCGAGTCCGCCGAAACCCATCCCGCATTGCTGCATCCAGTGCCGTCGTGTTTGGTAGATCATGGTCTTAATCCAGAAATGTAAACTCGTTCGAAGCCATTAATGCGTGAGCCAGCAGCCTCCAGCTTCGCTCGGGATCAGCGACTGTACCATCCACCGTTGTTGTGCTTTTCACCGCCTCGCTCAGGAATCTCCTGGCTTGGGCGATTTCAGACTCAGTCGGGTTTCGGCACAGAGCCCTTCGGACCATGGCTAGAACGCGATCTTCATCCGAACTCGGATTGTTTTGCTTGGTGATTGCCGCCAGCCGCAACGCTCGGTCCTGGATGAAGTCTGAGTTCAGGGCAAACAGCGTTTGCTGAGGGACCGTCGTTTCAGGACGCTTGGCCGTACAGGCATTTGGATTGGCCGTGTCAAAAGTACTCATCAAGTTGGCGATAATGTCCCGATTGGTGAATCCATATACGCTACGCCGCGGGATTGCTGGTGAGGCATTCAGATCAATCGGACGGCCTCCCATGGTGGTATCCAACTCATCGCAGACTGCCAGCATCGAATCTCGCATCGATTCAAAGTCTAATCGTCGTCGCGGCATCCGCCAGAGAAGCTGATTCTCTGGATCGATCTGACGACTCTGTTCGTTTTCGACGGCAGCCTGATGATAAGCCTGACTGAGCATGATCTGGCGATGAAGCCACTTCAACGACCATCCATTCTTGCGGAACTGATCGGCGAGGTAATCGAGCAACTCGGGATGTGTCGGAGCCTGACCACGGGTGCCAAAATCATCCGGCGTCCGGACGAGACCGGAACCAAAATGATTCTGCCACGCCCAGTTGACCAACACGCGAGCGGTCAGTGGGTTGCTGTCAGAAATGACCGACTGGGCCAGGCCGAGACGGCGTTTTCCATTTTCATAGACCGGAGTTTGATTGCTGGACAAGACCGACAGAAACCTTGGCTGCACGGTCTCCCCACGTGCGAGCGGATTACCACGCAGGAAGATATGTGTCTCTTTAGGATTCGGATCTTCGTTAACAATCATCGCTCGTGGAGGTGATCCCGGTGACGACAGGTTCAACTGGTGAATTGCCCCTTTCTTCCCGCTGATCAGATCGTTGATTGTTCGATTGGTGAGTCTGACCGCTTCTTCATCCGGAACGTCGAAAGGGGTGTTAGGAGCATACAGGTAATGCCGAATCTGTCGATGCGACGAACTGTTGATGACCTGATGCCCCGGATGATCGTCAGGAAGTACGGTGCCACCGGGGGCCGCTTCGTTGGCTGTATCCAATAGAGACTGCAGCCACAACCGGTTCTGTTCTGTGAAGACCTTTCCGTAGACGGTCGCGGCGTCACTTAATGAATTCGGTTTTTGGGCCACCAGAGCATCGATAACGAATGGATTCCATTTCGGCGGCTCAGTACGCAGCGCATACAGCTTGTCAGGTGTCCGACCGATCGCATCCAGTTCGGCCGAAAGTCGGCTGAGGTATTCATCGCGGCGTTTCTGAAATTCGGCTTCCGGAATTGAGCCCCATGACTGCATTTCAAGCCACGGTCCGAAGACAGGATCTTCGTTGCCGAGTCCCTTCAAATAAGCCAGCCAGCGATTGAGGACGTACGGGCGAATATCGTCGGTCCGATACGAAAGAAACTGAGTCGACAGATCCTGCTCGCCGACCCCTTTTGCAATCTCAGCCAGGTAAAGTCCAACCTGCATTCGCAGTCGATTCCGCATGACTTCATTTTGCTCACGGGCAAACTGCTGATACTTGAATTTCAATTCACTGAGCTGCCGTTCGTACTGCTGACGAGCATTCTGATCAGCGACGGTGCCAATGGCGGGGAGTTGCGAGGGGGATTTGCTCGAAGCAATCGTCGCATATAACGAGTAATAGTCTGATGTCGGGATCGGATCGAACTTGTGGTCGTGACAGCGAGCACACGTGACGGTCAGTCCCATCAGTCCCCGAGTGATCACGTCGATCTGATCATCGATCGTGTCGTGAAAGTTTCGAAACTGCATCCCGACAGTCAGAAATCCCAGTGCCGCCAATGACGTATCTTCGTCCGACAGTCCAAGCTGATCCGCTGCGATCTGCTCAAGCAGAAAACGATCGATCGGCAAGTCCTTGTTGAACGCATTGATCACGTAATCGCGATAGGTATAAGAGAACGGAAAAGTCGTGAAACCAATTGCAGCACCGCCATGAGTATCTGCGTACCGAGCAATATCCAGCCAGTGACGCCCCCAGCGTTCGCCGTAGCGAGGCGATTCCAGCAAACGGTCAATCAATCGCTGTTCGCTTCCAGGTGCCGTATCGCTTTCAAAGGCTTCCACTTCGGCCCAAGTGGGAGGAAGCCCGGTCAAATCGAACGTTGCTCGACGAACGAACTGAGCTCGACTGACAGGCCGCGAGTAACCCAGGCCAGCCTTCTTGAGCTTGTCCAACAAAAAACGATCAATGGGCGATATTCCAGCTTCTGATGCAGGGAGGGCGTTCAAAAGCGTTTGTGAATTGGCAATCGGCTGAAACGACCAGTGGTTCGAATACTTGGCACCCTCCTGAATCCACTGAATAAGAATCGCTTTCTGCGCTGCTGTCAGAACTTTCCCAGTAGCAGGGGGAGGCATCACCGTTTCAGGATCTGTCGACTGGATGCGCTTCACAAGTTCGCTGTCTGCGGCCGCACCAGCAACGATGGCCGACTTCTTCGCATCCGCTTCCAGATCCAATCGCAAATCACCGCTCCGTTTTTTCGCATCAGGACCATGACACTGAAAACAATTCTCAGCCAGGATTGGACGGACCTCGTGGTTGAAATCGACCTGGGCGTGAAGACTGTTTCCGTTAAGCGATACTAAGAAGATGATTCCAAACGACAGGAAAAATCCTGAAATTGGACGACGGGAGATAATCAGATCGTTCATGATGACTTCTG
>JBAXBD010000652.1:0-3871 GCA_037142165.1 Schlesneria sp.
ACGACAATCCGCTGCGAAAGTTCCCGTCGTGGTAACGGCCCGATTGGCACGTTTGAAACTCGCCGCACGCGATTTTGCCCAACTGAAACCGGGCGATGTGCTGTTAACAGACACGAATTCTTCGACTGAAATCAGTTTAGAGGTCGATGGACGAGAGATCTTTCGCGGAACGCCTGGTCAATGTCGCAACCAGAAGGTATTTCTGGTCTCGAGCCCCTCTCTCACCGGGAAAACCGATTGAAAACTGACAGATTGAAAAGTCAGTGATTGACGGTTGACGAGCGCGGGGATAATACTATACGTCCAAGTTTGTCTGATGTCCGGAATGCCGCCGGACAATTTCCATTCCATTTCAGGAGAACGCAGCAATCGAAACAACGCATCGAATTAACGACCAGATTCGTCTCTCGCCGATTCGCGTCGTGGATCAAGAAGGAAAAATGTTGGGGGTGATCCCCACGTCGGAAGCGATGAGGACCGCGATGGATGCGGGTCTGGATCTGGTTGAAGTAGCCCCGAATGAACGTCCGCCCGTCTGCCGAATCATGGACTACGGCAAGTTCAAGTACGAGCAGAAGCGTAAAGCAGCAAACTCTGCCAAACAACATCAGGTTCAGCTCAAAGAGATTCGGCTTCGCCCAAAAACTGGCGAGCACGACATCGACTTCAAGGTGAAGCAGGCTCGCGAGTTTCTGGTCCATAAGGACAAAGTCAAATTCAACGTTCAGTTCAAGGGACGTGAGAACGCCCACCATGACCGCGGTCGTGAAATGCTCGCAAGTATCATCGAGCAGCTTCAGGATGTCAGCAAAGTAGAAAAAACGCCCTCAATGGAAGGTGGCCGGAATATGACGGCTGTACTTTCTCCGAAAGCGTGATGGTTGCCTCGGTGTTTGCCGATCGTTAAAAAAGTCACTGGAAACTTTTGTGGCGAATCGGATATACTCCTCCCCCCCGATGTCAGGGGAATGCGGTGGCGTCGGTTTAACCACCTGCATTGTAGTTATGGAAATCAAGGAATTACGGCCATGCCGAAGCAAAAAACTCATAAAGGGATGAAGAAGCGGTTCAAAGTGACCGCTTCGGGCAAGGCAAAGTGCCGCAGCGCTTACCGAGGCCACTTGCTAAGCCATAAATCCAGCAAAAGAAAACGCCAGAATCGAAATGACGTTGTTCTCGTAAAGGCTGATGCAAAAATGATTTGCGACGCTTTGCGGTCAGCAGGTCATTAATCGAATCAGTGTTTTGATTTCTTGTCCGTCGTCCGGTTCGTGTTCTAATCAGCGAATGTCATCATGAGAATTTGTTTTAGCGTCGCTCGTCGTAAGTCCCACAAGCGATTGTTTCGTGAAGTTAAGGGGAGCTACGGCGGTCGAAAGAACCTGTTGCGACTGGTTAAAGAGACCGTCGTACGAAACCGTGTTTTTGCCTACCGCGATCGTCGGAATCGTAAGCGTGAATTCCGCGCTCTGTGGATCATCCGAATCAAGGCGGCCGCTGAAATGCGCGGTTTGTCGTATTCCCGATTCATCTATGGGCTTACGCTGGCTGACATCAAGCTGAACCGCAAGGTTCTCAGCGAAATGGCGATTCACAGCCCGGAAGTCTTCGACGAAGTCACGAATCTGGTGCGTGAGGGGCTGAAAAAGGCAAACCAAGCGGTTTAGGCCGGATTGTTCGCGAGATATGATTTGATCAAGACACTGCCCCAAGCTGATCAAGGGGCGGTGTCTTTTTATTTAATCGCCAGGAAATACTATGGAACTCAGCCAGATCTTCGCCTCATTTCAGCAGGAAGCCCTGACGGCGATTTCGTCCGCAACGAGCGCGGAATCACTGGAGCAGGCTCGAATTGAGTTCCTCGGTAAGAAACAGGGGAAGCTGAAAGACCTGCAGGCGAATCTCGCAAAAGTTCCGCCTGAGCAGCGGCCTGAAGTTGGCAAGCGATTCAATGAAGTCAAAGACGCTGTCACAAAGGCCTGGGAAGAACGGGAAAAAGAGCTTAGCAAGACGAAAGTCGCGGCAACCGCCATTGATGTGACTTTACCGGGTATTCGCCCGGTCATCGGCAAACGGCATCCGCTGACACAGACGATCATCGAGTTTCAAGACATCATGGCTCGATTTGGTTTCGAGGTGGAAGACGGCCCCGAAATCGAAGACGAGTGGCATAACTTTGTCGCTCTCAATATCCCGGAGGATCATCCGGCTCGCGATCCGCTGGACAATTTTTATCTGGCAACCGCCGGCGTGGCGGGTGGTGGCCCTCGGTTGCTGCGCAGCCAGACATCGACGATCCAGATTCGCGTCATGGAAAATCGAAAGCCTCCGATTCGAATCGTTTCGGTAGGACGCGTCTATCGTCCTGACGAAATTGACGACACTCATCACATCATGTTCCATCAGATGGAAGGTTTGATGGTCGGCAAGGATGTCACGATGGCCTCGCTGAAGACGGTCCTGCGACTGTTCGCGACGGCCTATCTGGGTGAAGACGTTCACGTACGGTTCCGCCCTTCGTTCTTCCCGTTTACCGAGCCGAGCGTTGAATTCGACGTGCAGCGTGGTGATAGCTGGCTGGAATTGGGTGGCGCCGGTATGGTCGACCCGAACGTTTTGCGAGCCGTCGGCTATGACCCAGACGAAGTGAGCGGCTTTGCCTTTGGACTGGGGATCGCCCGGTTCTGCATGATGCGCCATGGAATCAAGAATATCCGGCACTTTTATCAGAATGACATTCGTTTCCTCCAGCAGTTCTGATTCAAAGGAAATCACGTGATCTACATCAATGTTGTCTTGACGGTCAAAGATGCAAATGACATCGCCGAGATTCAGAGTCTGCTGTCAGAGCAAGGTCGGCTGTCGCGACAGGAGCCGGGCTGTCTCCGATTTGAAGTTTATCATTCCAACACGGACCCGAAAGTCTTCCTGCTGAACGAGCACTGGTCGGATCAGGCCGCGATTGATGCTCATCGAAAAGCATTCGCCTACACCACGATCTATGTTCCAAAGGTTTTGCCGCGCGTTGATCGTGTTCCTCACCCATCAACGTTGGTTGAATAGCGAGTCTGACCGGAAAGAAAGCTTGAACTCAATGAAAGGATTCGAAGATGAAGAATGTCGTTTCTACGCTCATTATCGGCGTCTGCGCGTCTTGTCTTTTCTTTGCCGCTTTTAGTATTCCCGCAGCAACCGGCTCTATGGCTCAACAGTCGGTCGGCGATGACAAGTCTGAAAAAACAAAGATCGCCGTGGTTGATCTGAATCTCGTTTTGAACAAATCAAAATCTCTCCAGCAATCACTGGGCGCGCTGAAGCTTAAGGTATCAGAGGGAGAAGAAGTCGGCAAAAAGAAGGTGGCGGAGATCCAGCAGTTAACCCAGAGATTGATGGGCCTGGAGAAAGGGTCGGAAGAATACAAGGATCTCGAATTTCGGCTGCAACGGAAAACGAAGGAATTCGAAGAGTTCAGACAGGATGGGATCCGCAAGTTTAACAAAGAAGAATCAGAGGCTTACTTAAGGGCGTATCGCATTGCAGCCAGGGAAATCGCCAACTATGCCCAGGCACATAAAATTGATCTCGTGACGCGTTTTCATCGAAACAATTTTGAAGACAACAATCCCGCGACGGTCTTGCCGACCTTGAACGGCATGCAAGTCTTATACGAAAACAATCTTGATATCACCGACGAAATTATTTCCGCAATGTCGGAACAATAGCTGAAAGAGTGTTCAACCACTCCTTCAGTCGCTCCGAAATCTCACCACTTTTTATGATGGCTAATCTCACCATGACGCAGATCAACAAATACAGCTCACGAATCACGCAGCCCCGTTCTCAGGGGGCGTCGCAGGCGATGCTCTACGCC
>JBAXBD010000653.1:0-3871 GCA_037142165.1 Schlesneria sp.
CACCTGGCTTCTACAGGACCAGGCCAAGGCCGCCCCGGTCAAGCCGACGCTCGAACGTCCGACGTATGACCTGCTGCCCAAACCGCATCCCATCAAACCTCAGGCAACAGCGATGATTTCGCTGTTCATGCAAGGGGGACCAAGTCACATTGATCTGTTTGAGCCAAAGCCGGAACTCGACAAACGGCATATGCAGAATTTCTCAGGGCAGATCCAGTATGACAACGCAGCGGAAGCGAGTGCAAAGCTGTTCGCTTCCCCCTGGAAGTTCTCAAAACGAGGTGAATGCGGCACCGAACTCAGCGAACTGCTGCCGCATCTCGGTAACGTCGTCGATGACATCTGCCTGATTCGTTCGATGCATACGGGAGTCAATAACCATGGCCAATCCATCAACGCACTCAACAACGGACGCGTGCTGGGTGGACGTCCTTCGCTCGGGTCCTGGCTGGCGTACGGACTCGGAACGGAGAATCGAAACCTTCCCGCATTCGTCATTTTGACCGACCCACAAGGATTGCCGGTACTCGGAGTCGAAAACTGGAATAACGGCTGGTTGCCATCCCTGTATCAGGGGACTGTTATACGACCGAAAGAACCTCGAATCTTGAACCTCGATCCTCCTCCCAAACTTCAAGGTGCAGTTCAGCAACGCTTCCTCGGGTACCTGGACCAATTAAATCAGGAACATCTGGCACAGCATCCTGGCGAACACGATCTGGCCGCAAGGATATCCAGTTTTGAACTGGCAGCCCGTATGCAGACGGCGGCGAAAGAAGCACTCGATCTCTCGCAAGAAACAGAAGAAACGAAAAAACTGTATGGGTTAGATAATCCTAAATGTGCGGAATACGGAACACGGTGTCTGTTCGCTCGGCGACTGATCGAACGTGGAGTTCGCTTTGTCCAGATCCACACAGGCAATCAGCACTGGGATCATCATGGTGGTATTTTGACGGCACTGCCAAACATGTGTCAGGTCACCGACCAGCCCTCTGCGGCTCTTGTCACCGACCTGAAACGACGCGGCTTGCTTGATACAACTCTGGTTCATTGGGGCGGCGAGATGGGTCGGTTGCCCGTCATCCAGAACGAAAAGAACATCGGGCGCGATCATAACACTCATGGTTTCAGCACTTGGCTGGCCGGCGGAGGAATCAAAGGGGGATTAGCCTATGGGTCCACGGATGAGTTTGGCCATAAGGCGATCGATAAAGTCGTTCACCACTTCGATTATCACGCCACGCTGCTTCATCTTTTCGGACTCGATCCGATGAAACTCGCCTTCCAACGTCCAGGAGGAACAGGGTCACTTCTCGATGGTCAGGACGGTAAAATCGTCTGGGACATTTTGAAGCAAGGACCCGCTGTCACGTAACGATCACAAGACAAGTATCCAATTTCCCACGAGTAACTTTAAAGTCCGTACCCCTCAAAAAGGCGTTAAAACGTGCTGACAACCCTTTGCCAGCACTTCTCACCCGATACAGGCCGCGTCCTTTTATCGGCAATTGTCTTCAGTGATGATGGTGAGCGTCGTAAAGCATGTGCTTCTTGTCACCCTTGGCATAAACGTAGCCAACCAGGTCCAGGATTTCCTCCCGTGTCAGCTTGTTCAGCAATCCCAACGGCATGATGGAAATTGGCGACTTGCGGCGCTCTTCGATTTCCGACTTCAGCAACGTTGCGGGCTCCCCTTTCGACAAAGGGTCGACGAGGACTTTGACCTCGGTTGGCGTTTCCCCAACCACCATCCCCGTGACGACCTTACCGGAGTCGAGAACAAAGATGTTCGACTGGAATTTTTCTGCAATCTCTTTCGATGGCTCCAGCATCGACCGAAGCAACTCTTCCGTGGTGTGCTTCTTCGGATCGATCTTTGTCAGATCAGGACCAAACTCTCGCCCTTCATTATTGAGCTTATGACAGCCGACACAATTGGCCACCTTGAACAGATTCTTACCGACTTCGAATGAACGACCTGCGGGTAACCCCTTCACGTCGCCAACGAGGTCGTCGTATTTCCACTCGGTGTTGCGGCCGATCGATTTCAACATTTCATCGCGAACCGGCAATGCATTTGCCGCGAGATATGCGTCGGGATTTGCCTGGTACTGTTCCAGGTTTTCCACGACGTATAACGCTCCGTACATGCGCCGCCAATGCCCTGGGTACGTGCAAACATACGGATAAATGCCCGGTTGTTGAGGAACTTCGTAACTGAGAGCCTGCTTCTCCCCTGGGCCTAACAAGCGACTGCCAACCAGAATCTTATTGGACTTGGGGACATAGTTTCGATCTTTTGCATCAGCATCGCGAGCTGTCGATTCGGCCAGAAGCCCAATCTCTTCCATCGAGCCGGGCTGAACAATCGTAAAATTGTGAGGCATGTTATCGGTATTCGACAAACGGAACTCCACGGGCTTGCCAGCCTGAACGACGATAATTTCCTTGACGTAGATCATTCGCTCGACAACGGTTCCTAAAGCAATCACGCGAACGTCAAGGTTCTCTAACCGATCGCTGATCGCTTTCATTTGATCCGCAGGGAGCTTGTTCGACAGCGATTTCGCCAACGCAACCGCTTCCAATGCCGGCCCCGCTGTTCGATATCGAGCGGGAATCGTGCTCAGATATCCGACAAGGTTGTCGACAAGTCCTGGTATTTCCTTCGCGGCCCAGAATTGTTCGGGAATCGATCTCAGTGCACTGATCGCTGACGATCGGCTCCGATCGGTCTTGACCAGCGTGGCAAGATCCATGAATTTCTCGTCTTCGTGACCTGGAATGGCAACCAGTGATCGGATCGCGAAGTCGTGCAGAGTTTCTCCACTACCACTGACGGTCAGCCGATCTGCGGAAATTTTCTGTTTCGGCAGGTCCGGGCCTGACCAGTTCACTTCCAATCCATCACCACCTCCGTTGTCAAAATAAGTGACGACGATGGGATGGGCACCAGCCACGAGATCAACACTGGCCTTCATCTCGTGCATTCCCTGCAAACGATCGTTATTGATCAGCAGTTGATTATCAATATAGAACCGTGATCCGTCATCCGATGCGATGAAGAACGTATATTTGCCAGTTTTCGGAACCTGAATCATCCCAGTGAAGCGTAAGGCAAAGGCGTCTGGTTCTTTTCGTTGCGGCACATCTAACACAATCTGTGGGACGATCCCGCTGGCTTGAGGTTTCAGTTTCGCCAGCGTTTCGACCGCCACATTGGGAGGATTCGGGTGAAAATAGTCCACCTGGATACCCCCTTGCAGCAACGCTGAACCACCTGATTCGGCTTTCAGATTGGGGGGCAACTCAAACATCAGTGAGCGAACTTCGGAGTACAGGCTTCCGCGCAGTTTGCCATCACCGATCGCAGGAATGGCGGCGAGCAGGTCGCGCAGGCTCTCTTTACTTTTTGACGCTGCAAAAAATGCCGCGTCGCCTGATCCATCACCCTGGACCCACGCCGCATAGCCAAGCTGCCGAATCGCAGGGGATTGAGCCTTGGTCGCCAGGTTCTCAATCCGACTTCGTACCTTCTTCAGCTCGGCCGCAGGTTGTTCCGCGAGTAATTGCCCCAGCCCGCCAAGAGCATCCGCCTGGCCGTTCGCATCGCGTTCCTCGATCAACGCCAACAGCATCGAAAGGGAACTCGCCTTTTTCACCTCCGCCAGACCCTTGAGTGATTCACGAAGCGCCCCCGCTGACGCGTTTGGACGTTTCAGGATCGCCTCGTAAACCGCTTCGGTGCGAGGGAGCTTTAAAAGATCTTCGACACTGGCGTTCCGCAAGGCATACGCTTGAGCTGCCTTTGACAACGGTTTACCCGAGGCGACTGCTTCCTGCACCATCTTGTCCACGTTGATCGTTC
>JBAXBD010000654.1:0-3867 GCA_037142165.1 Schlesneria sp.
GGTGAATCGAGCTTGCACCTAAACACCGTTGAGCTTGTTTCGGAAAACGTTTGCGGAGTCTGCCTGAATGTTGGCTGAAGTCACGCGGCTTTCGTTAATTTTGACCGTGATCGCCGCGATTTTTGTCCCGGTCGAGCGACTGTTTGCGGCTCATCCCCAAAAAATCATCCGCAAACAATTCTTTGTCGATTTAGGCTATTACTTTCTGAACAGCCTGTTGGTTGCGTATCTGATCAGTGTCCCACTCGGAATCCTGATCTGGTCCATTCAAAAATATATTCCCGCTGAGTTTCTGAAGACGATGGCCTCGTTGCCGATCTGGCTGAAACTCGTTCTCGGACTCGTTGTCGGCGAAACGGGCTACTATTGGGGACACCGAATGTGCCATGAAATACCGTTTTTATGGGACTATCATTCCATTCACCACAGCGCCGAGTCGATGGATTTTCTGGTCAATACGCGTGCGCATCCGATCGACATGATGATCAGTCGCTTGTCCGCGTTGGCCCCCCAGCTTTTGCTGGGACTGACTGGTTCGCTCAATCAGCTTGAGAGTGCACTCGTTCCGTCCCTCGTGACATTATTTGGCCTCGTTTGGGGTTATTTCATTCACGCAAACATCCGCTGGCGATTCGGGTTGATGGAATGGGTGATTACGACGCCTGCATTTCACCATTGGCATCACACGTTGAACGGCCCGATCAATGTGAATTACGCAGCAACATTCCCCTGGATCGATTGGGTGTTCGGAACGATTCACCTCCCGAAAGACCTGCCGGTGGCCTATGGCGTTGAACCAGCTTTACCAGGTGCCATCATTGCACAACTGGTCTACCCATTGAGTGCTGAAGCCCCGTCGATCCGGCGGCTGACTCACTCGCAAGAAGACCTCTCTTCGGTTCGTCAGCGTAAAGATCAGTCAACTCAAAAATGTGTCAATCAGACGACGAGCCGCGAGGAAGTCGTGAATCTGCTGAACGCCGAAAATGAAGTTGAGGCTGTTCGCTGATTTGTCCTTGAAAATAATCGAAGTCGCCGACGGCCTCCCCTTCCATACATTGCTCGAGACTGGCTGCCGGCCTGCGTCGGACCGTCTGAAGATCGTCCAATTCCAGTGATGCGGTAGTGATCGATGCATTGGCAAGAAGTCACGGCATCGGGTGCCACTGCATGACCGTCTTCGGTCACGCAGTGCTCTTCAATCGCCACAACAGGACGCTGCGTCTCCGAAGAATCTGATGCCGTGGCGGCCAGTGGCGCACTCTGGGGATGGGGTGGGGAGGCATTCAGGCTTTCATTACCTTTCATCCACTTCAATGAACGCCGATCAAAAGCAAGACCTTCACTTTTGATTTGACGCAATCTTTTGAATTCGCGCTGATCTTTGAGTTGGCGCAAAATTACAAGACGACGCCACTTATCCATCGACTCCAATCATCTTAGCGGGTTTAATCCGTCACGAACCGTACCAGCACTTTTATTCGCAAATGACTCAAGTCGTTTGTCATCAGATTAATCGGTGTTTTCCTTGGGGTTAAATTAATACGACCGTTTTGTGTGCGTGAGCAACATTAAGCTTGCGCAACAATCGTATTTTAGGGAAACTTTTCGCGTCCTCGTGGTGTGTTTAGCTGAAGCATCGTATTAGATAAGAGCCATGAGTCTATTTCACGGTGTTGTAAAAACACTGTTTTGAATATCGCGTTGACGAGGATTCATCGCTTCGATAACTGCGTCCTGCACTAGCCTGGCGTCGTTGTGAAATGGCTTTAAAGCCGAGAAACGAATGGAACGCGCACGTGTGTGTGTGTGTGTGTGTGTGTGTGTGTGTGTGTTGAGAGGGGTTAAGAAATGAAGTTTGTCAGGTCGATGTTAGTGTTTTGTGCAGTGACTGCACTCGCCGGGGGTGCACCCGGTGCCGCATTCGCTGGGAATTTGAATGTGGTGGTGAATGGCGATTTTACGCACGTTGATAATGCCCACTACAATGGAGGGGTAAATACCGCCGGTCCGTATCCTGGTGTGGCCGGAAACAATCTCGATTCAAGTTTGAACGGAAAGACGGCGGCTCAGCAGGTTGCGTACAATACGTCTCTTGATGACGCGACCGTATATAACTGGTCGATGGGTCCGGGTAGTTATCAAAATAATCCTGTGTACGTGACCGCGCGCGGTGCAAATAACCTCGCACCTGCCTGGGGTCCGAGTGCAGCCGGAGGCGGGATACAGAATGGCGCGGATCTTCCCTCGATCGGAACTGACGGATCAGCTTACAACGGAGGTGTGGTCTCTTTAGATGGCGATCCAAACCACAGATCGACGCTCTTTCAAGGCGTGAATGTGAACGTTGGCGACACCTATCACCTTTCTTTCCTGTACGCATACGGTCAGCAGCACGGCACAACAGGGACAGTGACAAACATTTACGGGCAGGTTCAATGGGGTGGTTCGGTCCACAACGGCGCATTTTCCGGCGGAGAACAATTCAATACAACGGCAAAGACGGTCCCTTCCCAGGGTTTCCTCGGATGGTACACATTTGATCAGGACGTTGTCGCGACATCGGCAACGGAGCTGCTGGGGTTTACCGCTTACGGTCCTGGTGTCCCGCCGGTGTTTTTCGTGGCAGACATCTCGCTCGTTGACACGACAACAACCCCCTCCACTGTTCCTGAGCCTTCGACATTTGCGATCTGTGCAACGGGGCTTTTGGTCGCGATTGGTAGCGGCCTTCGCCGTCGAGCTGTCAAGATCGCAACGGCTTGACATAAATATGATTCAGGCGGGTGAATAGCATGAAATGTGGAAGCACGGTTTACGAGAGCGACCCCAAAATAAACGTTTAAAAAATAACGCGATCGCATTTCAGCCCGTGTTTGTTCAATTCACGTTAGAAAGAACTGGGTGACCAAATCGGTGACCCAGTTCTCTTTTCAGTGAAAGTAAATTGGATTCGAAGAAAGGCTCTGTGGCCTTGTTAATTCCGCGCTGAGTTCGCTCATGATGGAGCCGATTTGCCGCGCCGAACTTGTCGCCGTCCGCAATCGTCGCTGGCTGAATGTCCCGAAGCCTTGATTCCAGGCTCTTTGTGTAAAGCCCAAACCTCCCGATCTTGTGTGTCTGACGTTTTTGCGAAGGGATCAATCCGTGACTAACCCGTTGTCGACCCCAGAGAAACGGCAATCGCGTGCGCGGGGATTCCGCTGACTGTCGGGACATCAATCTACCTGTTGTGGCGGATGACATCTTGGACCCCCCTGGAATTGGCGGGCATCTGGACAATCGGCATTGGAATATGGCTATTTCTTATCGGTAGCCTTCTGTTACTTTCGGAGTTTGTGTTTTCCAAAAGCCGCCGAAGGAATTGGGCTCGAAAACTTGCGATTGGCATCCTTCTGCGGGCGAATTTTCCCGCCGCACTTTTCTTTGTCGAGTCGGCCGTCGAAGTCAGCAATCGTACTCGTTACTTGATCGAAGTCGTCAACAACACTGAGCACGATATTGCAAGTTTTTTAGTGATCTCCGATAAGGGCAAAAAAACGCTTGGTCCAATTGCCGTCGGAAGTTCTGCGAAGACTGAAATTCAAGTCTCAAGAAATGACTGCCTGTCCCAAATTGTGACTTCGTCCAAAGCTGAGATC
Source organism: Schlesneria sp. (assembly GCA_037142165.1). Classification (GTDB taxonomy): domain Bacteria; phylum Planctomycetota; class Planctomycetia; order Planctomycetales; family Planctomycetaceae; genus Schlesneria. Next base: position 3,642 of record JBAXBD010000654.1, read on the forward strand.
AAATCGATCCCATCGACAGATTCCTGCTTTAACGACGTCGGCGACGGAATTTCCATCGAGTTGCTTCCGAATGGCGTTGTGAAGACCAGCCGCATTAAGAAATGAATGATCGACTTTCCGAAGAGTTGATCCTTTGGGGGTTGTAGCAGTTCTGTTCTTGTGTCTTTACGCCAAAGGCGTTCTATATCAAAGCCCGGGGTCGGGAGCGTCAGCGAGCGCACCCTGG
>JBAXBD010000655.1:0-3859 GCA_037142165.1 Schlesneria sp.
TTCTTGTTCTTGGCCGATTCCAACAGGAAGAGATCCTTCATTTGCGCGAGTTTTTCGGGCATTTTCTCAGCGAGATCGTTCGCCTGCGACCAGTCTTCGTCCAAATTGTAGAGTTCCCATTTGTCTTTTTCCGGAGACCATTCACGGATCCCCTTTGGCACGCCAGCGATCCACGGTTCGCGCGGACCAAAGGCACAGGCATACCAGCCATCGTGATAGATGCCTCGGCTCGCCATGATATCGAAGAACTGAGTCGTCCGCCGACCTTTGGCATTCAAGTCGGCCAGCGAATAGACCATACTCTGACCGTCAATGGAGTCCTGTGGGACGCCGTTGACGACGCGCGGCGGAGTGATCTTTGTGACCTCGTAAATCGTCGGCGCGATGTCGATCACATGATGAAACTGCGGTCGCGGTTTGCCATCCGCCTTGATTCCTTTCGGCCACGCCACCGCCAGAGGTTGTCGCGTCCCGCCGAAATGTGCTCCCACCAGTTTCATCGAGCGATACGGAGTGCTTCCAGCCCAGGCCCAGCCAGCGTGATACATATTGTCGGTCTTCGGCGAACCAAGCACATCAAGACCGCCAAGTTCATTTAATGCTTTGATGTGCTGTGAAATCTTTGTTGGAATACCGTTCTGCGCCAGTTGTTCACTGATCGTGCCGTTCTGACCTTCGGCGGACGAACCATTGTCGCCCCAGATATAGAAAATCAGTGTATTGTCGAGTTTTCCCTGCCGCTCGATTTCCGTGATCACGCGGCCTGCGTTGTGGTCGGCATGCTCGGCAAACCCCGCGAAAACTTCCATCAATCGACGCTGAAATGGTTTTTCATCGTCGGGAATGGATTCCCACGATGCCATCGACGCGGGACGTGGCGTTAACTGCGTGTTTTGTGGAATCCAGCCGAGTTCCTTCTGACGTGCAAAAGTTCGTTCTCGGTATTTGTCCCAACCGTCGTCAAACTTCCCTTTGTACTTGTCGGCCCATTCTTTCATGATCTGGTGCGGTCCATGTGCAGCACCTGGTGCCCAATACATCAGGAAGGGCTTATCTGGCGCATAGGCCTGCTGCTCGCGGAGCCACTTGATGGCATCTTCGGCAATATCTTCAGTCAGATGATATCCTTTACGTTCGATCTCGTGGGGATTCACCAGCGTCGTATTTCGGAACATGGCTGGTTCGTACTGAGAAGCTTCACCTGCCAGGAAGCCGTAGAAATATTCGAAGCCATATCCCGTCGGCCAATAATCAAAAGGCCCTTTCGACGTGATATGTTCCTCAGGCGTATTATGCCACTTACCCCAGGCACCAGTGTTATATCCGTAGTCCTTCAGCACTTCGGCGAACGTCGACGACGACTTGGGAATCGTGCCACTGAATCCGTCGAAATCATTCGCCAGCGCCGTAATCTGACCGTTGCCGACACGGGTGTGATTTCGCCCCGTCAGCAGCGCGGCCCGGGTGGGGGCACCCGTCGCGGTCGAATGGAATCGATTGAGCGGAACTCCCGATTTGGCCACCCGTGAGAGTGTCGGAGTATTAATCTCGCCACCGTACGTCGACGGCGTTCCCGGCCCGACGTCGTCCATCAGAATGACCAGAATGTTCGGAGCACCATCGGCGAGTCGCTTCGGTTCAACTCGCTTTTTGTAGATCGAATCTTTGATTGTTAGTCCGGCAACGGAGCCTGAGCCCGCCGGAGGAAATGGCAATACCGAGCCGTCAACCTGCACATCCTTGGTTTCATTCGGGTGTTTTTCCTCAGCAACTGATTCGGAGTGATTGCCTGACGCAGCGAGCCAGCCGAATAAGGCTCCCAAGGACAATGTAACGATCAATGCAGGGTTCGTACGTTTCATTTTGAAGATTCCTGGGTTTCCTGCGGGCGACAGATGTCGTGCTTGTACTGCTACTGCAATTCCACAAACACTTTTTGGATCTTGCCGTCGAACTTGAACGGTGCACGGTCGAAATAGTCCAATGACACGGGTGAACCAAGATCGACACCGACATCAAGCGTCTCGCTGGCTGTGAATGCCGCTGGCACTGTCCGCTTGACGGTCGTTCGAGCGACTTCCTTGTCATCCAGTTTCAATACCACTTCCGCCGGGGCACCCGGTTTGGCGATTGTTGTGCCAACCTCGATTTTGTGCATTCCACCAGCAATCGTTCCTTCCGTTTTCACAACGGTTCGTTCGATGATCAGCATGTTGTATTCATAGACGAGATGTCCCTTGTCCATGTAAAGCGTCAGCCCGCCACTCGCTCCACCAAGAGCGTACAGCACGCCAGAGGCATCATCTTTCAAGTCAACATCGATCGTGACTCGGTTACTCCGCTTTCCGAGTCCAGGCGCGGTAAATTCAGGCATGCGCGTCGTCGTTGCATCGAACCGCCATGTCTTGTATGGACTTTTAATCACGTCTTCTGGATGGAACCGTGTCCACAGTCCGCCCCCAATGGGAAGGACCTTGTTGTCTTTAGCCTCGGCCATGAACAATTCCTTCATCTTGGCCAGGCGTTCGGGCTCCTTCTTCGCCAGATCGTTCGCCTGAGTGAAATCGGTTCTCAGGTCGTACAATTCCCAGACATCGTTATTCCCATCCCAATCCTTTAATCGAGTCATAGACGCGGGCGTATCCCAGGGGAGGAATGGGCCGAATGTGCAGGCAAACCAGCCGTCGTGATAAACGCCGCGACTGGCGTTGTTCTCGAAGTACTGCGTCTTTTTTCGGCCAGCCGCTTGAGGATTCGCAAAGGTGTAAGCCATGCTGATACCGTCAATCGGATCTTGCTGGAATCCGTTCACTTCCTTTGGCTGCTCAATCCCAATCACTTCATACAACGTGGGGACAATATCATTGACGTGATGGAACTGTGATCGAGGAATCTTGTCGGGCTTGATTCCCTTCGGCCAGGAGACGACCAGCGGATTGCGAGTTCCTCCAAAATGTGCCGCAACAAGCTTCGTGGAACGGAACGGAGTACTTCCAGCCCAGGCCCAACCGGCATGGTACATGTTGTCGACCTTGGGGCCGCCCAGTTCCGACAATCCGCCAATCTTGTCGAGAGCGCCGGTCTGCTGCTCGATCGTGTTGGGAATATTGTTCTGAGCCAGCAGTTCGCTGATGCTCCCTTTTTGTCCCTCCGCGCTCGAACCATTGTCCCCCCAGATGTAGAGGATGATGGTATTGTCGCGCAAACCGAGTTTCTCGAGGCCCTGTTCTAACTTTCCGACTTGCGAATCCGTATGCTCGACGAATCCTGCATAGACTTCCATCAGTCGGCGTTGAAACGGTTTTTCCGCATCAGGAATGCTATCCCACGCTGCCATCGTTGCATCGCGCGGGGTCAGTTTTGCATCGGCAGGAATCCAGCCGCGCTCTTTCTGTCGGGCAAAAACTCGTTCACGATATTTATCCCAGCCTTCGTCAAACTTTCCTTTGTATTTGTCGGCCCATTCCGGAAAGATATGATGCGGTCCGTGAACCGCGCCGGGTGCCCAATACATGAAAAAAGGTTTGTCAGGCGTAAAGGCCTGATGGCGATTGAGCCAGGCCAATGCCTGATCAGTCATATCCTCCGTCAGGTGATAACGCTCGTGATGAGGCGGCTCAATCGCGGTCTGGTTTTCATAAAGACGTGGTTCCCACTGCGACGTTTCTCCCGCGAGAAATCCGTAGAAATAGTCAAACCCATGTCCGGTCGGCCAGCGGTCGAAAGGTCCCATGGCGGTCGTCTGATTCGCTGGCGTGTTGTGCCACTTTCCGAACGCGGCAGACTTGTAACCGTCATGGTGCAGAGTCTCTGCAATTGTCGCCGAGGTCTTCGGAATGATTCCCGTATAACCATCAAA
>JBAXBD010000656.1:0-3854 GCA_037142165.1 Schlesneria sp.
CGACGGCGGCAAACGCGTCGGGCGAGTGCATCTCTTGAAGGAGCTTGCAGAAAGGGCTGCGATCCAGCTCAATACACATACCATGGATGGCAACATGGACGGATTAACCCGGCTACACCACGTGATCCCGATTGCCAAACATATGAATAATGTGCCGAATGTCGATACGCCGCCAGTTGCTGAACACAAGTAAGAGGGTTGCCGGTCCGACGCTAGCAGCGTTGGAAATGACGCGCGAACGTCCAGATTCACAAATTCGAATGCTGATTTTCCAGACACGCCACGAGCAATCACTTTTTACTTAGCGGCGGAGTCCTTGGCTTCGAGAAACAGCGCGTTGCATTCCTTTTCTAAGACGCCACCCACGATTTCGCATTTGCGAAACGGTGTCCGTTCAGAGACTTCTTCGGCGCGTATGTCAATCTGATTCCATCCCAAGCTTTTGAGGAATGGAATTGATGAACCAAAAACAACCATCGAGATTCCCGCCCACTGAATGGCAGACTGGCACATCGGACAGGGCTCGGCCGTTGTGTAAAGCACCAACCCGTTCCATTCGATTTTTGGGTGGTTTTCAGCACAACGGTTAATCACATCGATTTCGCCATGAAACGTGGGGCTGATCTGTGAACGATTGAAACCTTGCGCAATGACTTCTGCACGCTCTGCAACGACGATGACAGCGCCAAACGGGCGGGTAGGAACTCGTTTCGCGCAAGCGATTGCTTCCTGCATAAACCGATCGTGGTCAAGATTTTGCAAAACGGTTGAACTCATCATCGTTCTCAATCTCCTTGAAGCACATGAGAGAGAAGATAAACAAGACGACCCGGAACGATTGCTCGTTCCGGGTCAGTGGATTTCCAACGCTCAAAATTCTCGTTCTAGTTGGAACTCATTTTCGACTTATTTCCCGACCGGCGTCGTAACCAGAAAGCAAGGCCAAACATGCCAGCGGTCCCTGCCATGGTCAGCGTACCAGGTTCGGGCACGGCCGCGACCACAGTACCATTGACCTGGATCAGGTCGGGTGTTCCGGGTCCGAAGTTGTTGATGATCCAGGTCGACCCGTTATCGAAACTCGTCGCGTAAGCACCTAACGAGCCTGGTCCGCTGGCCGTTTGGGTTCCCGCGTAATTCCAGCCGAATGTCCCGCTTCCCGAGGAATAGTTCAAAATAAACCAGTAGTTCGTGTTGGCGGCCAAAACGACGCCACTCGTTGTCGGATCGAATTCTTCGTTGGCAAACGAACTTCCGATTGAGGGGACCGTAAACGAGGTCAGCACAGTGCCTCCAGCGGGGGTACCACCATTGTCCTGGACTAACTGAGCCCCGATCCCGTTGATCGTACCTGACAAATTGCCCACATTGGCCAGTATCGAATCCAGCGTATAGCTCAAACTACCGGTGTTGAACTCCTGCCCCTCGAACTGGTCACCGCCAATTTGGCCATTTCCTACGGGGGACTGTCCGAGGTTGTCGACAATGACACCTGCCCCGGCGTTCTGCGCGTGAATGACAAGTATGACCGCGACCGCCAACATCAACTTCGTAAACATCCGTCTCATCGCCATCCCCTAATGACCTAAATGTCGCTCCCGATTCGCGGCGGACTCCCATCAACAAAACGAGAACTCGCGTCGAACATCGACGCTGGCCGGATCTGGGAACGAAATCGTTTTACGCGATAGTGATCAGGGGCTCAAGATTCGACCACACTCAACTGATAGTGACGATTAATGAAGTCGTTTTGAATCCATAACAGCTTGTTGAACGCCATGATGGTGCGAAACTTCAATTCCTGTGTGATGGGCCATTCGGAAATCGAGTTCAGCAGTGCGTTCGAAACAACCCCCAACAAGGCATTCATTTGCACGAGCGGAACATTGATTTCGTGATTACCTGCGTGAGGCGTATGGATGCGGCCAACCATATCCAGATACTGCACCATTTTTGCGTCGTAGGCTCGACCAATCAATTCAATGAAGTACCGGTTCAAGTGATCCTTGCGAAACTTGATCTGGGGATGATCTTCAGAAAGCGAATTAAGATCCGCTGGAACTGGACCTTCGAAACCATGTTGACGAGGGACAAAATGACGCGCGGTCGCATCGAATGAGAGCAGCTTCTGGTAGGTTTGATCAACAAGCTGAGGCACTCTCGGTCCCAGGTGCGGCGCCGATGCCTGAATCAGCTTGACATCTTCCGGACCGAAACCGATGAAGCTGGCGAGAAATTCATAACGATATTGCGGATCGGTTTCGAGACGCGATTCGTCAATGTTCTGCATGATGCGCGGCCTTGGAACTGATGAAAGGTACGGTCAACAATCGAATGGGGACATCAGCAGAACGTCCGGCCGATCTGATGTAACGTGTTACATTTGCAATTTTTGAGCGGAATAATGATCCGAACATGGGGTGCCGCAGTTTTGGAGTTTCGACAAGGCCGTGTCTTCATGGTTTGATATCGATTCCTTAGAGCACGGCTTTACCGAAGACGGTAAAACCGTGCCACCCTTTTCACGGGTTTCTATTGCAAAGGGGCCGCTCCCATAAAAGGCCCTTTCACACCGCAAGCTGAACCAGGTCTGATGGCGGTTCGGATTCGATCAGTTTCAAGTCAAACTTGTCCTGCAAGACTTTAAAGATGTTCGGGGTAATGAAGGCCGGTGCCACCGGCCCGACCCGAATTCCTTTGACGTTCAGAGCCAGCAACGTGAGCAACACGGCCACCGCCTTTTGTTCGAACCAAGAAAGGACGATTTCCAGCGGCAAGTCATTGACTCCGCATTCGAATGCGTTGGCCAGTGCTAAAGCGACTTGCACCGCACCGTAGGCATCGTTGCATTGTCCCATGTCCAGCAGTCGCGGAATCCCTGCGACGGTGCCGTACTCATGATTGCGGATGCGGTATTTTCCACATCCAAGAGTGAGGATCACCGACTGTTCGGGCGATTGTTCAGCCACCTGCGTATAGTAGTTACGCCCGGCTTCAGCTCCATCACAACCCCCGATCAGATAGAACCGCTTGATCTCACCCGATTTGACCGCCGCAACGACCTTGTCTGCCAGACCGAGAATCACGCTGTGATGGAAGCCGATCGTTGATTCGCGGACGAAGTTTTCAGTGAGTGGTTCGCAAGTCCTGGCCTTGGCAATGACCTGAGAGAAATCGTCGGTCTTGAGCCGCGTGCCACCCGGAACTGCGGTGATGCGGGTCGTAAAGAGCCTGTCAGCGTAGATATCTGACGGGATCAGAACGCAATTGGTGGTGGCCACGATCGGTCCCGAGAACATGGGAAATTCCCACTGCTGGTTCTGCCACGGGCCGCCGAAGTGCCCGACCAGATGTGGATATTTCTTGAGGCCGGGGTAGCTGTGAGCCGGCAGCATCTCGCCATGAGTGTAAACATTGATCCCGGTGCCGACCGTCTGTTCAAGCAAAGCAGCGAGGTCGACCAGATCGTGTCCAGTAACCAGGATACCTGGTCCGGCAATTGTTCCTTCCCTGACGGTTGTCGGTACCGGCTTGCCGAAACGTTCGCAGTGCCCCTGATCAAGCAATTCCATGACACGCAGATTCTGACGACCGCATTCTAACACCATCTCGAGCAGCGAAGGGATGTCGAAGTTGACATTCGTCATCGTGGCGAAAAGTCCCTCCTCGATAAACGCACTGACGTTCTCATCGGTCTTTCCGAGGCGGCGTGCATGATTGGCGTAGGCCGCCATCCCTTTCAGTCCATACAGCAGAATCTCCTGCAGTGACTGCACATCCGCGTCTTTGCCACAGACTCCAATATCGGTGCAGCCGGTTCCGTTCTGAGTCTGTTCACATTGGTTGCAGAACAT
>JBAXBD010000657.1:0-3854 GCA_037142165.1 Schlesneria sp.
AATCTTCTCTTTCAACTGATCCACTGTTCTCGTCTCCCCTGCTCCATTTTTGCCTCGACGGCAAAAAATCGGGATGACAGGATTTGAACCTGCGACCTCTACGTCCCGAACGTAGCGCTCTAGCCAAGCTGAGCTACATCCCGTTTTTCTTTCCTTGCCAATATAATCAGGGGTGGGATTGTCGCCAAGAGATTGATTGTTCATCATCTTTGGATGTTCTGTTTTTGCGACACACTCCAGACCGCTTCAAGACCTACGCATGATTGTTGATGAATTGCCGATTTCTTCCGTTCGTGAACGCCTTCTAAAACTGCCGCCGCTGGCTTATGGACCGTTGACCTTGCCGTCGCGGTATCTGCTTTCGCCTTTGGCTGGTTATACCAACCTGCCGTTTCGGCGAATTGTTCGGGAAATTGGTGGAGTGGGTCTGGGGACGACCGATCTGGTTAATGCGCGCGGATTGCTCGAGGGGAAGGGAAAGACGCTGCATCTGGTTGAGAGTTGTCCTGAGGATCGACCGTTTGCTGTGCAGATTTTTGGTAGCGAACCGGCTGTCATGCGCGATGCGGCTCAGTTGCTCGAAGGGCGTGGCGTTGATTCCATCGATATCAATATGGGCTGCCCAGTTCAGCGGATCACGAAGGGTGGGGCAGGGGCCAGCATGATGTGCCGGGTCGACAGCACGGTCGAACTGGTTCGGACAGTGGTTGAATCTGTGCGGATTCCGGTAACCGTGAAAATGCGGCTCGGTTGGGACAGTACACAATTGACCGCACCGACGTTCGCTCGGGAATTTGAGCAGGTCGGTGTGGCGGCTGTGGCGATTCACGGTCGGACTCGCGAGCAGGGGTTTAGCGGTCTGGTCGATCGGGAAGGGATTCGCCAGGTTGTCGAGGCCGTTGAAAAAATTCCTGTGATTGGTAACGGGGACATTCGGTCGATTGCCGATGGCGAGCGGATGTTCGCCGAGACCGGATGTCACGGAATTTCAATGGGACGTGGAGCGCTCGCAAATCCCTGGATCTTCCGACAGTTTGTCGAATGGGAAACGACCGGACAATTCTCGCCCCCTGGACACTTTGAAGATCGTTTAACGCTGCTCATGCGACAGTTTGGGTATCTCGAACAGCAGCGGGGGACCGAGCGAGCGATTGTTTCGTTTCGAAAAATGGCTCATTGGTATTTGAAGGCCATGTGTGTCAATGCTCATCTACGTAATCTGATGCAGAGTGCTCGCACACGATCGGAGTTCGAAGCGGCTGTCAGTGAGATTGCCGAATCCGGGCCGTCCCGTGGTACTCGAACCGGAGTTCTACCCGACCTGGTGATTCCTGTTCCGTCCGGGCCGATTGAGAATTGGTGAGTCACTGCATGAACCCTGCCGATTATTCGTCCTTTCGCGGGAAGCTGATTGACTGGTACGTCGCTCGTGCGAGGGATCTCCCCTGGCGTCGAAGCCATGATCCGTACCAGATCTGGATCAGCGAGATCATGCTGCAGCAAACGACAGTCGTCGCCGTCATTCCCTATTTTGAAAGGTTCATGACGCGATTCCCGACAGTGACGGATCTGGCGGCAGCGGACGAATCAGAAATCTTGAGACTATGGGAAGGACTTGGCTACTACAGTCGCGCACGAAACCTGCATCGGGCCGCAAAGGTGATTTTCGAACAGTACTCTGGCGTCTTTCCGACGGAACTTGACCTACTGCAATCTTTGCCAGGGGTCGGTCGCTATACAGCCGGGGCGATCGCGTCGTTTGCGTTTGATCAGCGGGCTCCGATCGTCGAGGCTAATACTCTAAGACTTTATTGCCGACTGATCGGATATGACGGCGATCCTCGGTCTCGTGACGGGCAGGAGCGGCTATGGGAATTTGCAGAGGATGTTTTGCCCCGAAAAGGTGCGGGTCGACTGAATCAGGCATTGATGGAGCTGGGGGCGACGGTTTGTTCTCCGCGCGAGCCAGACTGTGAATCGTGTCCGGTTCATTCGTACTGCAAGGCTTTTCGTGATGGGACACAAGCGACGATCCCTCAACCCAAACCAAAAACGGTCATCACAGAAATGACGGAAGTTTCGATCGCCATCTGTATGGGATCGAAGTTTCTTCTTCGAAAGAGAACGCCAAATGAGCGCTGGGCAGGGTTATGGGATTTTGTCCGATTTGAGATTGAACACGCCTCAAGCAGAATCGATACCGCGTTGATCATGAGCTCCGTGCTGGATCGGACGGGACTGTCTGTCATCATGGGGCCTCAAATCGCCGAGATTAAACATGCGGTGACTCGTTACCGTATCACACTGAAATGCTTTACGGCTGATCGAATCAAAGGCCGACTGAGATCAAATGAAGAATGGCAATGGGTTAAACCGGCAGAATTTGACGAGTATCCGCTGTCCGTCACGGGGCGTCAGTTTGCAGAACGATTGAAGCAGAACTCGGTCAACGATCACGCGAGATCGAAAGCAGGGAAGACGAAGAAAAGAAGTTTGGAACACTAATCTTCGCTAATTTGCACTAATAAGAAATGGAAATTCAATCGGCAGGGGTTGATGCTTCATGGCGTCGATTGCCTCTCGTTTAAACAACAATCCTGAAAACATCACATCACGGAGTTTTATTTCATGACATCCTTTAATATCGGTTTGCCTCCGGGCGTTTTGGCCGCTCCTACGACCGCTGCTGGAGTGGCGTTTACCGAAGGTCCGGCATGTGATGCGAAGGGGAATCTTTACTTTACGGATATTGTCAACAATCGAATCCTGGTGCTGGACGCAGGAGCGAAGTATTTCCGTGTTTACCGTTCACCGAGTGGGCGAGCAAACGGGCTGCTGTTCGATGCCCAAGGACGATTGCTGGCCTGCGAAGGGAATGAGTTTTGTCCGAACGATGGCAACCGCCGAATCACTCGAACCGATTTGACGACGGGAATTGTCGAAGTTCTGACCGATCGGTACGAGGGGAAGAAATACAACGCACCCAACGACATTGCCGCATGTTCGAATGGGCAATTGTTTTTTACCGACCCCTGTTATTGGGATCGCAGCACGATGGAACTCGACCATGATTCCGTTTATCGAATTGATCTCGACGGGACGGTGACGCGGGTTCTGACGCAGCCCCAGATTCAGCGGCCGAACGGGATTGCATTGAGTCCCGATGAGAAGACGATGTACGTGGTCGACAGTTGTCCGATTGCCAATGGCCATCGCAAGATCTGGTCGTTCGATCTCGCCAGCGATGGAACCCTCAGTCATCAGAAGCTGGTGATCGACTTTGCCCCAGGCAGGGGAGGTGACGGGATGTGTGTTGATTCCGAGGGGACTCTCTACATTGCCGCAGGTGTTTCAAACGCACGCAGCGCGAACGAAACGAATGAAGTTCTGCCGGGTGTTTATGTCGTTCGACCGGATGGAAAGTTGCTCGGACGCATTCCTGTCCTTGAAGACGTGATCACGAACTGCACGTGGGGTGGTGCTGATTTAAGGACGCTCTATATCACTGCGGGAAAGACCGTTTATCAGGTTCGGGTTGAAGTTCCTGGCTGGTTGGTACATCGGCAACCTGCGTCAATTTAATCGGCCACAGCGACTCGTGTCGAAGGTAACAGGTTCCATTGGAATTTTGTTGGTGCGACCAGTGCCGTTGTCCCAAGAGACTACCGTCAGGCTAAGCGAAGAAGCGGGTGCCATCGTTTAACCGCGCCTCGAAGAGAAGCGGAAGCGCGCCGGCCCGACTGATGTCAACCGAGGGGTCATTTCTTTTGGCGGCATTGTGAACAACAAGTCCGCAGCAACGTTCGAAGAGATCGGCTGAACGCCGATCCGCCTGCGCCGCTGGCTTCGGGTTA
>JBAXBD010000658.1:0-3845 GCA_037142165.1 Schlesneria sp.
CCCCTGGGGTGCCCCTCCAACGAACAGCGCCCAAAACAACACTGATATCATTTCCTTGAATAATTCGGTTTTCAGCATGTTAGCTGTTGGAGACGTGAGGAAAAACTATGTGCAGATTGGTGCTGTTTGGACAACCGGCGCAATTCCAAAAAACTCGTCCGAGGCAATGACGTTGGGTAAGGGATCAACTCAACTCCAGAATGCCACGATGGAGACATATCAGCAATTCGCAAACAACAATTGCTTCAGTTGCCACAATCATGGTAGTCAAAGTCCGCCAAACGACTTTTCGAGACTCAGTCATATCTGGAGAAACCTGAATCCGTTGAAATGACCCACTCGAAGTGATCTTTCGAGTGTTCGCTTTGTTTGGTAACTCGACGTGCGCCAGGAAACGTAAAATATCTCGTTGATTAAAGGGGGATTTCATGTCTCGAAATACGGTTTCGATTGCTTTTGATCGCGATTCTTTGCAAGTTTTGAAACGATCTTTCGGGCTTCGTCCAGTTGCCATCGGTGCGTATTGCGATGAGAGCGACGACGATGGAGAAGCTGACGAAAGTTCCGTAAGCGATCGTTTCTTTGGAGCGATCGCGTTGGGTGCTCATTGCAGCCCAAAGCCACCACCTACACCACCACAAAACCCGGAGCCATGCCCAGAACCTCCTCATACGCCGCCCGACGATGATGGTGGCAATGACGAAGATTGGGATAGCTGAATCACGAAGCGAAAGTATTCAGGGATTCAACGAGGCTCGATCTTGCTGTCTGCGTGTTCGCCACGAACACGCAGACTCTCTTTCGTTTCGGTCAAATTGACTGAAACTCACGATGATTTCCCGGCGGGCGACTACGCCACGTCGTGAAACAAGTTGACGGTGATGTGTATTGGCCGACGGGATTGCCTCTCATTTTGATACGTGGCAATCCTGACCTGTGGCATTTGTTGGCGATTTTCAAATAGAAGTTTGAGACATGGTTGCAAATACCAGTCAAGGGAACCGATGTCGCCAGCCGGAAATCACACTCAAGCACGCAATGCGCGTTGCCGCTGACGCAGGGATCAACGAAGCGACTGAAATCACACACCGAGATTGCCTGGGCGTCCCAGTATTCACGACGGAGCGCAAGAAAGCCCACGATACAATCGTTTCATACGGAAAAGGATTGAATTGCATTGACGCCGCAGTTGGTGCCTATATGGAGGCAATTGAGTATTACTTCTGCGAACCTGGCATAGGTAGCGTCGAGACACACTGGGGGACAGCTCGAAACGTCGCAGGGTATTCCGAGGCCGAGGATTCGATCCTCGATTTTGCTCCGTTGCTGCGACGTGAAGTCAGCCTTGATGCACCATTACTACTTGCTTCCGTTGAGGACATCGAGACGGGCGAGATTTGCAGTCTACCGGCAGAACTCATTGATTTTCCCGCTCGCGACACTGGTCAATTTTTGTTCGGCACATCAACAAACGGCGTGGCATCCGGCAATTCACTCGTGGAAGCAAGCATTCATGCGCTGCTGGAATTGATCGAACGCGATATCTGGTCGTTTGAATGTATTCACTCGACATCGATTTTGGTCGAGCCCAACAGTTTGCCAGACGAAGTTAATGAGATCGTCGATCGAGCACAGCGAAATGGATTGGGGCTGATAATCCGCTCGATTTTCAACGATTTTGGGCTGCCGTTCTTTGCCGCCTTCATATTCGATATCAATCAACCTCGACGCATTTCCTTTAACGGAGGTTGGGCATGTGACCTGAACCGGCATCGAGCACTGGTCAGAGCGGTGACCGAAGCGGCCCAAAGCCGACTTGCATTCATGCCCGGCGGAGGACGAGAAAACAGTCGTGTTGCACATCAGGCTGCGGAATCACAAGAGCTGGAAGCGAGCCTGGTGCGTAAACACATCGTTGGAGTGAGCGACACACATGGTAAAGTGACGTTTGGCGATATTCCGGACCTCGATGTTCCAGCTTCACTAATTCAACAGATGGAAATTGTGAAAGAATGCGTGAGGCGAGTTTCGCCGAAGCCGATTTATCGAGCGGTCTATACTCCGCCCGATGCTGCGCTGCATGTCGTACGAATGGTCGTTCCACTGCTGGAAAATATGACAGAATTCGATGTAAGAGTAGGTCCCAGGTTGAAAGCAGCCATCGACGATCGCTCGTCTAAGTCAGGCTAAGTAAAATTTTCAATGACAATTCCAATGATAAGCCAGAGAAATGTTGACAATATTTAGATCGGTTTCCAGCCACCTTTGAAGCCCGCAGAAAACGTACAGATTTATGGTGCCGTCCATCCTGGTTCTTTTACTTGTTTGCAAGAATGCCGCCGACTTAGATTGAGGAATAGACGATGTGCCTTGGTATCCCAGGTCGAGTTATCGAGATTACTGACGTTGATCAACAATTAGCGCTCGTAGACGTCAGTGGAGTCCAGCGAGAAGTCAGCATGGAATGCGTGGTGGACGAATACTTTCCACTTGCGTCATGTGTTGGCCATTGGGTTTTGGTGCATGTCGGGTTCGCCATGAGCCTGATCAATGAAGACGAAGCGGCCGCGACTTTAAAACTCTTGAATGAACTCGGTGAAGTCCAGGCGGAGCTGGATGCGATGCGAGAGTCGGCATCAAGCTGAACCTGAATCTCCCAAGTGACTTCCCTTGTGAAGATCCGTGAATGAAAAAAGTTTGGCCATGATTGGTCTCGCTTCAATTCGTGGCAGAGAGAGAATCCATGAAATACGTCGATGAATTCCGCGATCCGCAAAAGGCTCAATTTCTACTCAAAGAGATTCGCAGTCTTGTCAGCCAGCTTCAACCCGGGCGAAACCGTCCGTTGTACATCATGGAGGTTTGCGGTGGGCACACTCACGCCATCTTCAGATATGGTGTTGAGACGATGCTGCCTGATGGAATTGAGTTGATTCACGGACCAGGCTGTCCTGTTTGTGTATTGCCGCGTGGACGAGTGGACGACTGTGTTGCCTTGGCAAACATGCCCGGAATGATTTTCACGACGTTCGGTGATGCGATGCGCGTTCCCGGTTCGAAAGGGAGCTTGCTTCAGGCCAAGGCGAACGGGGCGGACGTGCGAATGGTGTATTCGCCCCTTGATGCACTAAGAATTGCTCGTGAAAACCCCACAAGGGAAGTCGTTTTCTTTGCATTGGGGTTTGAGACGACGATGCCAAGCACGGCATTGACGGTATTGCGAGCGGAACGTGAAGGGGTAAAAAACTTCTCTTTGTTCTGCAATCACATCACGATCATTCCTACGATGAAAGCAATTCTGGATTCGCCAGATTTGCAGCTAGACGGGTTTCTGGGACCGGGCCACGTCAGTATGGTGATCGGCAATTCGTCATACCGTTTCATCGCTGAACATTACAAAAGACCGTTAGTAGTGGCGGGGTTCGAACCACTTGACATTCTGCATGCGTTGTGGATGGTGCTGAAACAAATTGCCGAAGGTCGTGCCGAGATCGAAAACCAATATAATCGAGTCGTCCCCGAAGGGGGGAACTCGGTGGCGCTCGATGCGATTGGCAAAGTTTTCGAACTGAGAGAATTCTTCGAATGGCGCGGGTTGGGGTCTATTGATCACTCGGGGGTCCGCATCCGTGCCCCTTATGCAAGGTACGACGCCGAACGTCGTTTTTCCGTCCCCGCACTGAAAATTGCCGATCCGAAATCTTGTCAGTGCGGCGACGTGCTTAAAGGAATTATCAAGCCATGGGAATGCAAGGTCTTCGGTGGGGAATGTACTCCTGAGACACCGCTGGGCTCCTTGATGGTCTCATCCGAAGGTTCTTGCGCGGCGTACTATCAATATGGCG
>JBAXBD010000659.1:0-3838 GCA_037142165.1 Schlesneria sp.
ATTCAGGATCGTGATGTCCGGGTCTTGAGGCAAACCGTTCAGGTCAAGCTGAATCTCGAAATGGCTGCCGAACAAAGTATCACTGATTTTGCACTCGAAGTCCTGCCTCAGCAGGTGACACTCGTTCCGGAAAAGCGGCAAGAGGTGACGACGGAAGGGGGACTGGACGTCGTCGGTAATCTCGATCGCGTGCGGCGCTGTGTCGATCAATTGCACGGGGCGGGGATCATCGTCAGCCTGTTTATTGATCCGGCCGAAAACCAGATTGAAGCAACCAGGTCGCTCGGTTGTGCGGCCGTCGAATTGCATACCGGCCGTTATGCCGATGCCCCGAATCCCCTCAAACAGGCTGAGGAATTGCATCACCTGCAACGCGCGGGCCGGTTCGCTCGGGAGTGCGGCCTTCATCTCCATTTCGGTCATGGATTGACTTACAGAAATGTTCAGCCGGTCGCCGCGATTCCCGGGGCTGAAGAGCTGAACATCGGGCATAGCATTGTTGGACGAGCGATCATGGTAGGCTTTACCGAGGCCGTTCGCGAAATGCGGCAATTGATTGTGACCGCGAAGTAGCAGGAACGTATAGCGGAAGTGTGCCACTGGCGTGCAGACGCGAGCGACGCCCAACGCGGTTAACGGGTTTCTATCGCTAAATTCGGTCTGATATTTGTCTTTATCCTGGAGGGACAGAAGCGATCATCCGGTGGTTGAGTACAGCGACACCACCGGATACGGTCGTCGAAAAGGTTTTGAAGCCCGGGACGGATTGCACAGAACGCTGGGTTGAACGGTGTCATTTCAACGAATGTAGAGCGATCCAAACAATACTTCTGTCATCCTTCCAGTATGAGCGAAACAAAATCGAATTTGATCCGTTGGTGTCGCGGCGCTCAACCAACGGCTGATGGCTTTAGTCCTTTCAGGGCACAAGAAATCCGAAAAACGCCGGAGTTCTCATTGCGGGACAATCATTGCCGCGCTGAAAGGCATCCGATTTTTCAACGTACGTGACCACCGTGATCGCCGTATCGATCTACTGCGGCGAAATCTGCATTTCGCTGTTGTACTGTTCGTAGAAGTCGTTGATCTCGCCGTCGACGTCGAAGATGTGTGCCACCAGGGCCGCGCGAGCCCACATGCCGTTACGGGCCTGGCGGAAGTAAAACGCGCGTTCGTCATCGTCAATTGCTGGTGGAATCTCACCAAACTCTTTATCGCGGGGAAACGGATGCAGGATCGCCGCGTACGGCTTCATCCGGGCCACACGTGGCTTATTCAGTTTGAAGTGAGAGAAGTCGATTTCATTCAGTTCGGCTTCCTCGGCACCGGAATTATGCTCGCGCTGAATGCGGGTCATGTACAGGGCGTCGAGTTGCTCGATGACCGGTTTGCCTTCGAGAGGGTCTTCCAGCGAATGACACTCGCGAACGTCAACTTTGGCGTCGATCAACTTGTCTTTCAAATCCCGGGGAAGGGCCAGTGTCGGATGTGGCGGGGAAATAAAGACGAGCCGCACTTGTTCATGCAGGGCAAGCAATTGAGCCAGCGAACGAACCGTTCGACCACGCCGGATATCACCGCAAAAGCCGATCGTCTTCCCCGCGATTCCTTTACGCAGACCAGGAAATTGCTCGCGCAATTCGTCATAGCGAGTCCATTGGCGAGAATCTTTCGGGTGCGTGAAACTGAAGGCCCGCTGGATCGTGTAAATGTCGAGCAGCGCTTGTGTCGGATGCTCGTCTGACCCCGCACCGGCATTCATGATCGGTACGCTTCGGCGTTGACTGTTCGCCAATGTATTCATCATGTAGCCACAACATTCCGCAAATTTCGGAATGTGGCTGCGCATAATCACCAGGTCAAAGTAACTGCTGAACATCCGAATGGAATCAAATGGCGATTCACCCTTGGCTTCGGATGAGACCGACAGATCGCGGACTTCGTTGCACGTCATCCCCAGGATCTGACAGGCCGCAGCAAACGACATGAAGGTCCGGGTCGAAGGTTGAGTGAAATAAAGCATCGCACGTTTGTGCGAAAGCAGAGTATTGAGATACCGGTGTCCCTCTTTCGACTTGGCCAGTAACCGGATCTTGTCCGCCAGCCGACAAAGTTTATCAAGCAGAGGTCGAGTGAACTGTCCCGAGAAAATCAGGTGCTTCAGACGATCACCCGAAGAAAAATCGGGAGCTTTGACCTTGATCGATCGATCAAGGCGACTTTCATAATCGGCAAAACTGAGTTCGTCGGCCATTCGGTCTCTCAATTATGGTCGGAACAGAAGGGAGGGGATTTGGTGGCTATTCTATACCAACCGGAAAAGTCCGCAATGAGTTTCAATTTTCATTAATTCGCATTGGTGGAATTCCTTTCATCGCCGTCAAATCTTCCCAAAACGAGGAATTCATGGCGAAAGAGGCGAAAATCCGGCGTTGTTCGAGTTTTTCAGTTACTTTGAGTTTGTCATCGATCACGGCTTTAAATCCCTTAAGATTGGCTGAATTCGCAGCTCGGTCTTGCAGGACAGTCCCCCGTGCCTTGATAATTGTCTTGCGGCCCGTGTTTGTGCCGCTGTAGAGTACAGACAGATTGTCATCGATTTTATTTGAATCGGATTCTGCGACAGGTGCAACGTGGCCCTGACTGATCGTGACCGCAGTCTTCTCGAACGCTGCCTGAGCCGTGATGGCAGTGCATGGCGCGAGTTCGTTGATCGATTCGCCGGCCTTTTCATTCATGTGATCAACCATACGGCTCATGCACGTAGTGTCGAGTTGGGACCGAGCGACGTTGACGACCTGTGTGCCGAGATTTTTCTGGCCATCCTGGCTGATGATTTTGGCGTGCTGAGACGCTTCAAAGGCGAAAGTTCACTGGCCACGTATCTGGCTGTGATTTCGCGTCGAATCGTTGTTAAGGAAATCATTTCCCGCCGAATGGCCGAAGCGCTCGGACATGTGAAATCGCACGGTGCAAATCTGGAAATGGCACGAGCCGATATCAGTGAGATCACGCGCATCGAAAATCAGGAACTGGTTGACCGAATGCTGGAAGGTCTTTCTGAGACCGACGCCACCGTGATCCGCCAGTTTCACCTCGAAGGCCGGTCGTACAGCGAAATCAGCGAAAGCACGGGAATCCCAGCAAATTCAATCGGCCCTATGCTGTCACGCGCTCGGGAAAAGCTACGCCAAAGCTTGTCAGCCAGCTTTTCTTAGCGGTGGCCACGTAGTGGCCACCTTTGGGCTGGGTTTGTTTTTTCTGAGAGGCATGTTCGTCATGGGACGTACAGGACCTATGGGACATGATTTTGGTGCCTGCGATGTTTTCGTCGCATAGGTCCCATTCGTCCCATAAGTCCCATCGAAATCGACGCCCCACTTACTTAGCCCATTCAACCGCCAGTTGAACCAGCACATCCGCAGCCGCCTGCATTTCTTCAACGCTGGTCCATTCCAGTGGTGAATGCGGATTGTGTTCTCCTGTTGACAGGTTCGGGGTTGGCAGCCCTTTTGCTGTCAATAATGAACCGTCCGTCCCTCCCCGAATGATTGTCATTTTCGGTTCCCGACCGAGGGACCTGTAAGCGTCGACCGCTTTGGTCATGGCTCGCGGTTCCTTGGCGAGACCTTCTCGCATGTTGCGATATTGCGGTCGCACTTCGACGATGATCTGGGCTCGCGGATGCTCGGCTCGCAGAGTTGCCGCGATCGATTCGAGTAATGCTGCTTGAGCAGCAAGTTCGGCTGTTTCGAAATCGCGAAGAATCAGCCGGGCCGACGCTTCGGCAACACCCCCTTCGACGTGATACGGGTGAATGAATCCATCACGGCCGTCC
>JBAXBD010000660.1:0-3838 GCA_037142165.1 Schlesneria sp.
GTACGGATTGATTGCGTCGGCACCATATCCCGTAAGCAGGCAGAAGTGATGCACCTCACGAGCTTCGCCGGTTTCAACCACAATCCCCAACCGGGTTCGTTCTTCGTTGCGAACCAGATGGTGATGAACCGCCCCGGTCGCCAGCAGTGCGCTGACTGGTAACCGATGAGCGCTGGCGAGTCGATCAGACAGAATAATCAGGCTGAATCCATCAACGATGGCCTGACGGGCTTCGCCACAGATTCGGTCCAGAGCCCATTTCAATCCGGCCGAACCTTGTGATTTCGGATACGTGATATCGATCGTCTTGGTCTTCCAGTCGCGGTAGTTCAAATGCTTGATCGCGGCCAGTTCTTCGTTGGTCAAGATCGGGTGCGGAATCGCCAGCCGATGACATTGCGCTTCTGTCGTGTCGCGAAGATTCCCTTCAGGACCGATGTAGCATTCCAGCGACATGATGACTTCTTCCCGCGTACTGTCGATGGCGGGGTTGGTCACCTGAGCGAACAATTGCTTGAAATAGTCATAGATCAAGCGTGGCTGATCGCTCATGCAGGCCAGTGCCGAGTCATCACCCATCGACCCGATCGGGTCTTTCTTGGTAGTGATCATCGGAACGAGCATGAACTGCAATGTTTCTGTCGTATAGCCGAACGACTGCATGTGAGCGAGCAGTTCTTCGCCAACCATTCTGTGTGGCGGTTCGGCAGCGGGTAGCTCACGAAGCTGCAGGCGTTGACGTCGCAGCCAGTCGTTATAAGGTCGTCGGTTCGAGAAATCCTTTTTCAATTCTTCGTCAGGAATCAGCCGACCCTGCTTAAAATCAACGAGGAACATCTTTCCTGGTTGCAGGCGTCCTTTGATCTTGACGTTCGCTGGATCGATGTCGAGCACGCCGACTTCGCTCGCCATGATGACGCGATCATCGTAGGTGACGTAATAGCGGCTCGGTCGTAGTCCATTCCGGTCAAGAGTTGCTCCGATGACATTACCATCGGTAAACGAAATGGAGGCGGGGCCGTCCCATGGTTCTTGCAGCGCCGAGTGATACTCGTAAAACGCTCGCTTGTCCTCGGGCATCGTGTCATGATTCTGCCAGGCCTCGGGGACCATCATCATGACCGCTTCAGGCAAGCTGCGGCCGGCCATCACGAGTGTTTCCAGGGCATTGTCGAAATTCCCCGAGTCGGAACAATGTGGTTCGATCAGCGGGAATAACTTGCTCAGGTCATCCTTGAATAAATCGCTCTTCATCATTCCTTGCCGAGCGAACATCCAGTTGCCGTTGCCCCGAACAGTGTTGATTTCTCCGTTATGGGCAATGTATCGCTGTGGATGTGCACGGTCCCAGCTAGGGAACGTGTTCGTGGAAAATCGGCTGTGCACCATTGCCAGGTGCGAAACGTACTCGGGATCTTGAAGATCGTTGAAGAATGCCGACACTTGTTCGGACGTGAGCATCCCCTTGTAGATCAAAACCTTTGATGATAAGGAGCAGATATAAAACTTGAGAGCCTCGGAAAGCGTCCCTTCGCGAACCGCATGACTGGCGCGTTTACGAATAACAAATAATTGTCGTTCAAACGCATCTTGATCCAGTCCCGGTTTGGACGCGACGAACAATTGTTCGAACGCAGGCATCGCGGCACGAGCCGACGGGCCGATGTCCGCTCCGTCCGGGTCGTGAGGAACGTCTCTCCAGCCGATCAGCGTCTGACCTTGCTCGATGATAATTCGCTCGACCGCCTCTTTCGCTGTCTTTCGTTGCGCGGGATCTGTCGGCAGAAAAACCAGTCCTAAACCGTAGCTGCCAGGGGCCGGCAATGTCTTCTTCAAATCTCGCTGGACGATCTTTGCGATGAAGTCATGGGGAATGGCCGTCAGAATCCCTGCGCCGTCACCGGTGTTCACCTCACATCCACAGGCGCCTCGATGCGCCATATGTTTGAGCATTCGCAAGGCGTCAACAACAATCTGACGGGACTTTTCGCCTTTGATATGCGCGACGAAGCCAACACCGCACGAATCGTGCTCGTTCGCAGGGTCGTAAAGCCCTTGTGGTTTTGGCGTACCGTCGGAAAAAAACAGTTCCGGCTGACGTGTAAAAAGTGGATCGGTCATGTCGAATTTTTCTAACGAGGAATCGATGATGAAGAGGCTGTGTGGGGTTCGACCGAATGATTTGAATCGTCCAGATGATTCGGTCCGTTCAAGCGGGAAAACGTTTCGGGGTCTTGATGCAACAGTTCAAGAAACCGGGTGATGGCCGTGGTAAATGGCTTTGTTCGACGGTAGACAATGTCGAGGCGACGGACCCAATCGACGTCTTCCAGTTCAATGGCGACGAGTGAGCCGTAATCAATTTCGCGGCGAACGGTTGGTATCGGAAGCAAACCGACACCGGAGCCGACTTCGACGGCTCGCTTAATGTTTTCAATATTATCGAAGGCGTGAACGACATTGACCGAGACTTTCGCCTGCTTCAGCCAGCGATCAGTCTCTTGTCGCATTCTCAGTTCCGATGTGAAACCAACAAGTGATTCGCCGTCCAGTTCCGAGGCGCGAATGCTGGTTTGCGACGCGAGTCGATGTTGTGGTGCGACGACGACGACAATCTTCTGATCCTGCCAAGTCTCGTAAACCAGATCCGCTCGTCGAGGTGCAAATGACATCAGGCCCAGATCGACGGTCTCATTTTCCACGCTCGACAGGACTTCCGCCGGATGCACATATTGCAGGTCAAGGGCCGCGTCAGGATAGAGACGCTCGAACTCTTTCACATAGCAATCCATCTGCAAAAGACCGACGGAATAAATCGACGCAACCCGCACGGGGCCAACAACTTTGTCCCGTCGCTGCAGGATTCGATCTTCGAGTCGCCGATAACCGTCGATGAGCTCGCGGCATCCATCAAAATAGATTCGGCCTTCAGGAGTCAGTTGCAGCGGGCGAATGGCTCGATTCAGCAGATCGCAACCCAGATGCTCTTCCAATGATTTGATCGTTTCGCTGGCGGCAGGCTGCGAAACCCCATACGCCTTCGCTCCCTTGGAAAAACTTCCCTGGTGCGCAACTTCGCAAAACAATTCAAGATCGCGGAGGTTCATGGACTGCACACCTACGTTATCTGTAGGCGAAATAAGTTAAGGTGACAAGTATCGGAATTGCCGATGGGGATAATATCGAGCATCAGGAATGATCGTCAACGAAGTGAAACCTCTTTTCCACGTTTTTTCGCCGATTGGCATTCTGTAAGCACAATGACAGTCTCGCTTTTTGGAAAAACCACGGTACAGAAAGTGATCGTCGTTTCAAAAAAGAACACTGCATAGGCTTCGCCCGCAATCCAAAAAAGAAGAAGAGGGCAACCACGAATCACACGAATCTGACGAATCAAAATACTGGTGACCAGCGTCGGTTACCTCTTTACTTTTTCGGCCAGGTTTTGTAACCGATACACTGACGATGACAATCTTGCTTTGATTCTCTTTTTCTTATTCGTGCGATTCGTTAGATTCGTGGTTAAAAATCTTCTTTTTACCCCTTCATGAACTGCATCGCTGCGGCGACGGCGAGTTCATCGCAACGCTCGTTTTCAGGGTGGCCGGTATGGCCGCGAACCAGCGTGAACCGAACCTGATGTTGCGTCAACAGTTCGTCCAACTGCTGCCAAAGCTCAACATTTTTGACCGGTTTCCAGGAAGTTCCTTCCTTCCGACGCCAACCGTTCCGCTTCCAGCCTGGCATCCATTCCGAACAGCCTTTGGCGACGTATGTGCTGTCTGTCACAACCTCGACGTCGGAACGAGATTTCAGGGCGGCAAGGCCTGAGATGACC
>JBAXBD010000661.1:0-3833 GCA_037142165.1 Schlesneria sp.
TCTCCGAACTGGTCGGAGACTCGCCGCTGGGATGATCGGCAAGAACAGCAATCAAGCGAAATCAGTTACGGCTGGTCTTGGCAGGTGCTGCAGCATTGGATGCACGCGTTGGAGCCGAGTTCTGCTTGGACTGGGTTCCACTGGCGGGCTGAACGGGACCACCGATTGGACCCGACGCCGATGCATTTCGTTCCGGACGGTTAGAAGTTTGAGTCAGGTAGTTGTCGACAATCGTTTCCTTCTTCAATTTCTCGAAGATCTTGGCGACATCTGCTTGAATCTTCGATTCCTTCAATTCGTCGTAGAGCACACTTTT
The DNA here is from genome assembly GCA_037142165.1 of Schlesneria sp. Lineage (GTDB taxonomy): Bacteria > Planctomycetota > Planctomycetia > Planctomycetales > Planctomycetaceae > Schlesneria. Next base: position 317 of record JBAXBD010000661.1, read on the forward strand.
GACTTCATCAATGTCGGTCACGACCGGCTCTGTACGGCCTTCGCATTTGAGGACGACATAGCGGCTTGGTCCGACTTCGATGACGCCCGAGATTTCATCTTTCTTCAGGCGGAACGCGGCATTTTCCAGTTGCTCGTTTCCGTTGAATCGTGGAATCGGTGGAATCTGGCCGCCGAGTGCCCGGCTGTTCGGATCAATCGAAAGCTTGGCAGCAAGCGTTTCGAAGTCGTCTGGATTGTTCTTCAATTGATCCCAACCCGCTTGAGCACGGCGCTGGTTGTCGAACATGATCATGCGTGCTTTGACGCGTGGACCATAATTACGAACGAAGGCTTCGTTAATGTCCTTTTCAGTCACGTCAACTTCTTCACCGGCCAGCTTCTTCAAGGCCAGCATCGGGAAGATCACGCTTTGACGGTATTGAATCGGCGAGATGTTCCGTTCGGCCTGCAACATCTGCAGCCATTGGTTCACATCCAGATGGAATCGCTTCGCAATCCGTCCGATTTCGTCTGAGATTTCTTGTTCGCTGACATTAATCTGATTCGCTTCACAGGCCTGTTGAATGATCAGCCGGTGAATCAGATCGTCAAGTACTTCGCGACCATAACGCTTGACGCATTCTTCGGCGACGGTGTCATAGGTGATCGAGTCTTTGTCCACGCGAGCAAGAACTTCTGGCTTCTTGGCGGTACTACCGACTCGCGCCTGGCCTGCTGGTGGATCTGTTGCGGCTTTCGACGATGGGCTGCGCACGTACTGCATCAGCATTCCTGTTGCGAGGACGGCAGCGATGGTGCCTCCAAACAACATTGTCCAGCGTCCCTTGGTCTGGCCTACGGCACCCGGTGCCGACAGGTGATTCCTTTCACCCATGATCTGTCTCCGAATCGGAAGTGAAACCGAACTGTAACTCAAGCCCGTACGGGCACCGACATCCCTATCGGGCGGGGTTATAGGAATCGGCAAAAATTGCGTCAATAGGGGTTATTATCCCTGTTTCTTGTCAATCTGCGAAAGCAAGAGCCGCAGATCAGCCCTGTTTTCGGCTTATTTTGCCAGTGCTTCAGGATTCCAGATTGTCGCTGCGACGTATCAGTCGCTCTGCGGTTTGTCATGAAATTCATAGATCGTGAAGATTTTCTCAACGGGTCGCTGAACGCTGGCCGGATATCCAATGTCGACGACGTCACAGTTTAACCCGCAGCCACCGGCGCAGGCAGATCAGCGTCCAACCGATCTCTTCGAACGTCACCGTGCATAATTAGCCTTGAGGACACAGCACTGAATGGTTTTTGGTTTCCGTTGGGCTAGACCCAATGGGACCAACAACTTCAAGCTACGAAAGCCAAAGGGTTGAAAGAAGCTCTCCTTCCGGCTTGCCCGGATGGAAGCAACGACTTGATCGCTCAACGGGAGGAAATGAACGATATGACCGCAACTTTCTTCGCTCCTCAACAGTTAGGCCTACGTGCAGGGAATGAAGCCTGCGTACTGTTTCATTTATGATGTTGGGACGTTTGGAAAGTACGATCGGATTCGAAGGCGAATGTCGGCGTAGCTTAACAGTCGTTGCTTCCATCGGGGCAAGCCCAATAAAGAGCGAGACAAGGCGGTGCGATTGTTGTAGCTGACCAGTTGTAATCCCACTGGGGCAAGCCCATCTGAAATCGGGACGTGGCGTCTCACCGTCTCCGACCGATCCAACTCCAAAAAAATTCGGATGCCTCTGGGATCAACCCGAAGATGATCCTTCCTTATCCCGAAGAGCGTTTCACTGGTCACTATCCAAGGCAAGAGCCGTATGCGGTAATTCTGCATGTACGGATCTGTGCGGGGGACGGTCAGTCATGACGACCGCGATTCTGCATTGATTGTGTCCTCATTGACGACGTTCGTTGACCGGTGATACTCGGCTCACAAAAATGTCTGATCGACGAACGCGCGAGTCATCACCCCTCGTATATGTTTCCCGGCATGGAGATCTCGATGAAATCAACCTGTCTGACAATAGCTGTTCTGATTTCGTGCGTTGCCGGTCCACTGACCGCATTCGCCGCAGATGACGGGCTGGATTGGAAAGTGGGGGTCGCAACGGTCTCGATCACGCCGAGCCAGCCGATGTGGATGGCCGGATATGCCTCGCGGAACAAGCCGTCTGACGGAGTCCTTTCGGAACTGCATGCGAAGGCATTGGTGGTCGAGGACTCGGCCGGAACACGCGCGGTCATCGTCACCACCGACCTGATTGGCATTCCTCGGCCGCTGCGTCAACAGGTGGCCAGGGCGATCGAAACCCGGCACAAGCTGAATCCCGCCGGCCTCTTGCTGAACTGTTCGCACACGCATTGCAGTCCCGTTGTTCGCGACGACCTCGAAATGACTGTGATGTATCCGCTCGACCCCGAGCAACGACAGCGCGTCGAAGCGTACTTCGTGGAACTGCGCGATAAGCTGATCGGTGTGATCGACCTTGCGATGGAAGACCTGAAGACGGCGAAACTCTCTTACAGTCACGCTCGGTGCAGCGTTGCCATGAATCGCCGACTGCCGACAAAGGACGGCTTTCAAAACAGCCCGTATCCGGACGGTCCCGTCGATCACGACGTCCCGGTGCTTCGAGTCGAATCGCCGGACGGCAAACTTCGGGCGATCGCGTTCGGCTATGCCTGCCATAACACCACGACCGCGCTGCTGCAGTTCAACGGCGATTACGCCGGCTTCGCGCAGACCGAGTTGGAGAAGGCTCATCCGGGGGTGACGGCGCTGTTCGTGATGGGCTGCGGCGGCGACCAGAACCCGTACCCGCGTGGTCAGATCGACTGGGCGATCACTCATGGCAAGACACTGTCGACCGCCGTCGAAGCCGCACTGCTGCCACAACCGAAGCCGCTGCGAGGCCCGCTCAAATTCGAGTACAAAGAGATCGACCTACCGTTCGAACAGATGACTCACGACGAATTGACGACTCGTCGCAATTCAAAGGATCTTTTCGTAAAACGCCGGGCCGAAGCATTACTGGCCGAACACGAAAAGCACGGCAAGATCCGTGAGAGCTATCCGTATCCCGTCCAGGTCCTGCAGTTTGGCAGCGACCTGACGATGGTCACGCTGGGGGGCGAAGTCGTCATCGACTACGCGCTGCTGCTAAAGCGAGACTTAGGCTCGATGCCAGTCTGGGTCGCCGGCTACAGCAACGATGTGATGGCCTACATCCCTTCGGAACGAGTCCTCAAGGAAGGTGGCTACGAAGGAGGGGGCGCAATGAATTTCACCAACCTCCCCGGCCCCTGGCGACCGGGTGTCGAAGACTTGATCATCAACACGACCCGCGACATGGTCGAACGCTTGCGAAGACGGTGACTCACACGGGCTGGTGCGTTGTCAACTCTCAATATTCGGGTGCCCTTACAGGCAACGCCGTGAAGGATGTTTTTGCCTGAAAAACAGGGGTTCCGCCTCTTGTTTGCCGTCCTGGAAGGACATCAGCGATTAGACATTATGGAAGGACCAGTCG
>JBAXBD010000662.1:0-3826 GCA_037142165.1 Schlesneria sp.
GTTCCCGTCCTGCACTCCCATTAATCACCGGCGCGCGACCAAACTCGCCGACCCACACCACCAACGTTTCATCGAGCCGCCCAGATGACGCAAGGTCGTCCAGCACAGCACTCAACGCGCGGTCCGCCGGCGGAATCAGGTCGTTCTTCAGTCGATTGAAGTTGTTCCCATGCGTGTCCCAGAAGTTCTGGCCGTCGTTTTGCCAATTCACCGACACGAACGGAACACCCTGGTCGAGCAACCGTTTTGCAAGCAATACACATTGCCCATGAGTGTTTCGGCCATACCGATCTCGCGTTTCGGCGGTCTCTTGCTCGAGATCGAATGCCCGACGTACTGATGACGATGTCAGCAATCCACACGCTTGACGCTGTTGGGCCGAAAGGCGGTCAGATTGAGCTGTCTGGTCAACAGATCGTCGCTGAGCATCAATGGAAGCAAGCAAATTCTGTCGTCGAAGCAACCGATCCGGCGACTGGCCCTCAATCAGCGCTAATGATGGAACCTGCCAGCCTGGAACATTCGGGTCACCCGAAACCAGGAATGGATCGTACTGGCGACCTAACCAGCCGGAATGCTGACCGGGAGCCTGACCGCCGGGAGCCGCTGGATGATATGCCATCCAGGGAAGTGTGACGAATGAAGGTAATGCGCCAATCGACGGACGAAGCTTCGACATCACGCAACCAATATGAGGCGAATCACGATCGCTTGGCGGAGCGGCGTCGCTTTTGTTTGTCGGGGGAAGGTGGCCCGTCAAAATGGTGTGTCCGCTCGACAAATGAGCCGGGTCGTCATGACCCAGCGATCGGATCACCGCCAGCCTGTCGGCTCGCTGAGACAGCATGCGAAAATTCTCGGAAAAATCGATTCCGGGAACATTCGTTGCAATCGGCTTGAACGGGCCGCGAATCGTCTCGGGAGCAAGCGGCTTTGGATCAAATGTGTCAAGTTGACTTGGCCCACCCCACATGAACAACAGCAAACACTGTTTCGCCCGACCAAAACCATCGATCGATCCAGCGAGATTTACAGACCGTGCTTCGTTCGCCTGAAGAACCGACCCCGACGCCCAGCCCGCCGATCCAAACAAGCTCGCCTGAAGCAGTGTTCGCCTGGCGAACAGCGGCGGCAAATGGGATGACGACGATACTGGACCGGTGGGGACCATCATGACTGACCTGTGCAACGGTCACATAATTCTTTGATCGCGATCAGCATCCTTTGTGGGATGAATCGCGACCCGATCCTCATGCGACCTGTTTAAGGCAAATTCCTGGCGGGACGTATTAGGCAGGCTTGATGTATTGTGGCGTATTGGCCAGGGGGGCGTCAACGTGAAGGGCTATTCTCGTCTCGCGATACAACGGCTGTCAGTGCCTCTCGCAACGATTGACCTGTCCTCAAACGAACCTCGCGTTTCCCGATTGTCAGCACAATTTGCTTCTGGCGAATCTGTTTTACGGTTCCCGTCAGATCACCAACGGTAAATTCATCACCCTCATGAAGCTCTGTTCGCTTGTTCTTCGACGCATCGAAGAAAAAGGCGAGTTTCTTCTGGCCAACGATGAAGATCGTATCTAACCGGGTGTATTCCGCCTCGTCATCCTGCACGTCAAGCTTGAGTGGCAGTGTTGTTGACTGCGGCGGAGTGTCAGAGTCGGTCACCACCAACGAGACGGTTGTCTCCCCGGGTGGAATGGTATCGCCCGGAGTCCACTTCAATTCGCCTGACTTTTCATCGATCGTCAATCCTTCAGGCGATGGGCTACCGAGCTTCCAGCGGAACTGGGGCAACGGAGCATCACCTGCTGTAATTGTCGGTCGAAAACTCCAGTCACGGTTGAGATACACAACCGGTGGCTTGGCCGCCACGAGCTTCGGAGCGGCGGTCCCTTCCTTGAGGCGGATTGTGATCGTCTCTTTCAAACACCCTTCCGGTGCGGAAGGGTGCCGCACCTCAATTTCAACAGGGTATTTGTCCGTTTGGACATCCGGCCCTGGCTTCCAGCTCAGTTTACCAGACTTGTCGAGCTTTAAGTCAGCCGGTGGCGTTCCGGCGAGCGAGAATACCGGCTTGCCCTTCAACGTGTCGTAACCCAACGCTGCAATCGTAAATTCGATTGGCTTACTACGAACAAACGGCTTATCGGCGAGAGGAGCCAGCTTCAAGCGATACGGAGGAGCCGGCTTCACAAAGACATTTGTGGCAATCAATTCAGCGAACTCTTCCAGCGTACGATCGGGTTGATCCGGTTTGAGCGGCACATGCTCGACCTGAGTCCCTGCTGAATGTGATGCGGGTGCAGTTCGATTAACTCCTCGAGCAACAGTCCAAGTCTGGCCCTCGATTTCCGTCACGTTCAGAAATTCGTTCTTGATCTGAATTCGAAATCCGGGCTTCTTGGGAAAACCTTCCAAGTCGGTCACTTGAATGGTTGTGTCCCCTTCAGAAACCTCCGCTGCCAGGCTCGTCTGCGGGAACAAAGTCCGACGCGGTGGAGCATCAATCAGTGCCAAACCTTCTGCTTGAAGCGATACTTTAAGAAATGGATCACCTTCAAATTCTTTCGTCGAGACATGCAGCGACGTGATGCGGTGCAGAAGATTGGTGCGATAGAACAAGTCAAGAAACCGCACCAGTTGTTCGTACCGGGCATCCATTTCCAGCTTGACCGCCACAGAAACGAAATCGTTCCCGCGCACGAGACGCTGATCGGGGGTCACTTTGGGGTCCTCGATCTCGCATAACTGAGCCAGATCTGTCACCCATTCAAGGTAGAGCCGCTGAGCATTCAACGCATCGGGCCGCTTCGATTTTCCGGCATCAGGAGGAAGGCTGATTAACTTCGCATCGGCCAGAGACTTCTTGGCCCGAACCAGCATCAGTTCCTGATCTTCTTTTTCCTTTACCGACTTCTTCAATCGCGCAAGCGTGTCACTGCGAGTCTGAAAGGGATCAAGCACCGCTGACGCGACCCAGCCGCCACCCTGCCATGTGACAACAGTGGCAAGCAATACACCCAGGATGATTTGTTCACGACGTTGCATCATTCACTACTTTGAACCGGGAGTTTGCGTTTTAGGTTTGGCGGCAGCCGCGTTCTTACCACTCGGCGGAATCAGATCCATATCGAGTTCGAATCGACTCGCGTAATCACCGTCACGACTTGACGTAATCGGTTTCGGACGAATCCCGTTCCGGAATTTCGGCAAGTCCGCCAGTCGAGCCAGCATCTGCTCGGCGTCAAACCGAGTTTTTGCATTGCCAAATCCAGTCAGCTTGGCAACAGCCTCACCAATACTGGGATCAAATTTGTAGTCCGAAATCACCAGCTTTTCGGTCCCGTTCATGACCTGATACAGCTCCGCCATCTGCTGCAACTGATTCGTACTGCGGTTTCGCCAATCGTCCAGAGCTTTCGCTCCGATGAAGACGGGCTCGCCCTCTTTCAAATTCCGTTTCAAGACATTTTCGCGGCTGAGCGTCGCCTCAATCTCCGCATCGTAACTCGCCAGACTTTGCTGGACGACTCCTGTTCCGAGTGCCGTAACCAGCAATCCTGCCGCTGCGGCCGCTGCGTAAAGCGGTTTACGAGGGTCTCGCTTTGGAGGTGGTTGACGAGGATGAAGCAGATCAAGCTTCGGGGTCAGCGAACCACCCTGGATCAGTGCCAGTCCCGCCGCGATCGAGTATTCCGACGAGGGACCTTCCGGTTTCACTGAGCCCAACGAAATGCCGCTGTCGCGCCAAGGATCAAACCGCTCGACCGGACACTTCCACCGCTGACCGAGCGCCGCAGGAAGCTCTCCCACATCGTTATCG
>JBAXBD010000663.1:0-3823 GCA_037142165.1 Schlesneria sp.
GAAGATACTCGGGCAACGGTCAAAGTGGATTTTGAAACGGCAGTCAATGGCGGTTCTGTCGATGTCCGGATTGATCGTGGTGGTACAGTCGAAACACTCGGCGTAAAGGTTCCTGCCGGCGTCAGCGAAGGTCAGGTCATCCGTCTTGCAGGGCAGGGTAGCCCCGGCTCGCGTGGTGGAACCCCGGGTGATCTCTTGCTGCGCATCGAAATCCTGCCACATCCTTATTTTCGCCGCGAGGGGTCAAACCTGCTGCTGGATGTCCCCATCTCCCCTCCAGAAGCGGCTCTCGGTACAAAAGTCGATGTTCCGACCCTTTCCGAAGGTCGCGTCGTTGTGAAGATTCCACCCGGTACTTCGAGTGGTATGAAGCTTCGATTGCGTGGCAAAGGTGTGTTGGATCCGCAGACAAAGCAGGTCGGTGATCAATTTGTTGTGATCAAAATCGTCTTGCCCAAGACAATTTCCGACCGTGATAAAGCACTCTATCAACAACTGGCCGAGATGGAGTCCTCGGTCCGCGAGGGACTCTGGTGAAACACCACTCATGCTCGATCGCGAGATCCGAAACCACTTGGGTCCAAATCTGGACAATTCTTGCGATCTGTACATTGATGGTGGGATTCACGACCGCGCAAGAGGATGCCGACCGGCCTGTTGAGACCGAAACGACGTTGCTTGACGACAAAGCCGTCTCCCCGGAACTCACAAGCTTGTCAGACGAGTCCTCGAAGATGGATGCTGAAAAAAAGCGAAAGGCAACAGTAGGGCTTGCAGCCGTCGGAGCGATTGCCATTCTGGGAGTTAGCGTCATTGCCATGACGATGATCTGGGCCCGACGATTGCGACGCCTGGCTCGCGATTCAGGCCCGATTCAAAAGACGGCGGGCAATGATTTCTGGTTCTTAAAGCCACCTAAGCCGAATGCGACTGATACCGAAATTTCGACCATTCGTCGTCCTCTGCTCGGAGAAATGCGAGACGATGAACCATGACCCAATTCACTTTTAAAAAAGCCCAGCACCTTCGCTCCAAGTCCGATTTTGAGCGGGTTTATGCCTTGAAAAACAAGGCGGCTGATGGAGTGTTGTTGGTTTTTGCGGCTCGAAATGCAGGCCCTGTTACACGAATCGGCCTCAGCGTCTCCAAGAAGCATGGCGGCGCTATCGTACGAAATCGGTTGAAACGCCTGTTGCGTGAAGCGTTCCGTCTGATGCAGCATCAGATCCCTGCAAGCCTTGACTTGATTGTCATCCCGCTGGCCAAGGAGAAGGCAAGTCTCGTTGCCTACCAGGAGTCCCTCGTGAAGTCGACCCGTCGCCTGATCCGTCGTCTTGACCAATCGGCTCCGACTGGTGAGACTCCGCTATGAAGGTTGTCGGTTGGTTCGCAAGACTCCCGGGTCTCGTGCTCATCGGTGGCGTTCGATTCTATCAATTAGGGATCGGTCCGTTCCTGGGAAAACACTGCCGATTCGAACCGTCCTGCAGCAATTATTTCATACAGGCAGTCGAAAAACATGGAGCCATAATCGGTGCATGGAAAGGGGTGTGGCGAATTCTCAGATGTCACCCATTCCATCCTGGCGGTTACGATCCACCTTAAAATCAACAGTTTCAACGTGGCTGGAGAGTTAAATGGTTACTGCACGATTGATCGTATTGTGCACATTGATGATCGCGTTTTCGCGCGACAATCCAACAAGTGTTTCTTTCGCATCGGACCACGTTGGCTCAGCCCCAATCGATTTCACCGTGGTTTGTGAGCAGCCAAAAGAACCTTTACGTGTGTTTTACGTCGACCCTGTCGCAGGAAGTATGAAAGGTGATGGCTCAAAATCACACCCGTGGAAGACCTTGAGTGAAGTCGTTGAAGCAAAACTAATTAGCGGTGCCGACTCATCAAAAGGGATCGTGCATGCCGGCGACGCCATTTATCTGATGAGCGGTAATCACGGTCGTGTTCGCTTCCCTCAAAACAGTAACAATACAGACTATATCACAATTCAGTCGGCGCCCGATCAAGAGCCCGTGCTGAACAGCTTGGAAATGAGTGGTGGGGATAAATGGGCGTTCAAAGGACTGACAATTCAAAATGCTGACGATGGAAAGGGGGACCAGTTAGTAACAATGACGCGGCTGAATCATTTCGTGTTTACGGGGAACACACTCTATTCACAGCCAGATGTCAGCAATTGGACTACCGATGACTGGTTGAAATCCGGCTCAAAAGGAATTTACTACGAGGGTGAATGCGCAATCATCACTGGCAATACGCTGAAGAACCTTCGTCGCGGTATAGTAATTAGCGGTGACAAGATATTGATCAGTCATAACGAAATTGATTATTACGTTGACGATGGAATTGATTTCACTTCAGGCAATACGGTCATCAGCCACAATAGAGTGATAAATCATTGTGGAAAATGTAAAGACGGAAATCATAATGATGGGATACAAGGTTGGACTGTCGATGGAAAGGCGAATAAAAATGTCACCATTGATAGTAATCTTATCTTGGAATCAACCGGGAAATATCCGGAAATCCCTCTTCTTCCAACCGCCATCGAACCTGATGGAATTCAAGGAATGTTCATTTCTGATGGTCGCTGGGAAAATGTCACGGTTACTAATAATGTAATTGGGGCCGCATATTTCCATGGGATGACATTGTGCGGTTTCAGTAACTCAATCGTTGCTAATAACACTGTGGTAAAGCAGTCGAACAACGCAAAAATAACCCCGCAGCTGGGTGTGTATGAAAGCGGCGATAAAATCCCTGCAGACAATGTTATTGTACGTAATAATATCGCGCATCGCTTTAACTTATCTCCGGTTGGGGTCGTTCAGGATCACAATATTTCGTTATCGATGCCGCAGACGAACTCGCGTGAGCTGGGGAGGTTTTCAATTGGATCTCCCAGGAAAATGTTTGTAAATTACGATCTCAAAAAAGGTCCCTTTGATTTAACGCTTCGCGAAGACAGTTTTGCAATTGGCAGGGGCAACCCCGAAGGCGCTCCAGCCTTCGATATTCTAGGCCGAAAACGAGACAAAAAGGTCGTCGATGCCGGTGCCTACATGTATGAGAAGCCGAAAAAGAATACCGAAGAAGAGTCTGTAAAAACCGATCCCAGGAAAGCTTTAATAAAAGGCCGAAGTGATTCCGCTAAACCGACGAAGTAAGTCTCCGAAAGACACTTTCTTGGATGAGTCAATCGATAAACAGGAACTCGGATGAATTCCACAACGCTCGACAGAATGCCGACAGGCCTCGTCTGTCAATGAAGTCGAGGCTGAGCGTCACTTCTTTTTCATCTGGAAAGCGACTGAAAAGCAGCCGAAACGCGATGGCCACTTGCTCGTCTGATTTATGTGTCGCTTCGATCAAGCGGTCTGCGAATCGATCAGCCATTCGCAAGCTGAATGAATGGTTCAGCAGGGATAACGCCTGAAGCGGCGTCACCGTCGCTGATCGTCGCGGCGTGGTTGTTGAAGGATCCGGACAATCGAAATTGTCGAGGAACGGACTGCGGCCGCCGCGCGCGCCCATTCGGTACAGCGTACGGCGATTGTTCGCATAACCGACCGGATCGATCGGATCATAAAATTGCGTCCCTTTGAAAAAGTATGAATTTACATCGGTATATCCTTTGCCCCCGACTTCGGTATTCAATTCTCCAGAAACGGCCAACATGGCGTCGCGAACAGCTTCTGCTTCTAATCGATGCGGGCTCATTCGCCAAAGCAGCCGATTGTTCGAATCAACCTTCGCTGCCACATCATTGAATTTCGATGACTGACGATACGTCGCTGAACTGACA
>JBAXBD010000664.1:0-3817 GCA_037142165.1 Schlesneria sp.
TAATCGAACACCTTGTTCGGGTAGGTCGTGCGAAACATCGGGATGTCGCGAAGCACGGCCAGACAAACGTCGGATTCAGCCAGAATCTCGGGCATTTGTGATTTCGGACGCGACCCGGTGAATGTCACGTTTTTCACGTTCATTTGCCGAGCGAGTTCTTCAAGTTTCGGTCGGTCTTTTCCGTCGCCAACCATCAGGAAGTGAACGTCGGGAACATCGCTGAGCATCGTCGCCGCTTCCAGCACGACTTCGAGATTATTTGCCATTCCCATGGCACCGGCATATGTCACGAGATATTTGCCGTGAAGCTGAAATTCTTCACGCAGGCCGCCTGCCGATGGTTTGACATGGAACATGTCGGGATCAACCCCGTTGGCAATAAAGCTGATTTTTGCGGCGGGAATGCCGAGGCCAATCAAGTAATCGCGATAAGCTGGTGAATTCACCAGCAGGTGATTCGCCCGGGCATAAAGAAAACGTTCGAGCCTTCTTGCCAGCCAGATTAAAATCGGGTTCTTCAAGACACCCATATCGACCGCAAATTCAGGCCACAGATCTCGAATTTCCAAGAGGAAAGGACGCCATTTGACGACCGAGATCACCCAGGCAGAGACCGCCTGGAAAATCGGAGGCGATGTGCCAATCACCAGATCCACATCCTTGACTTTCAGTGCGGCCCAGACCGAACTGACCATGAACGATAGAAACGAAACGATTCGCCACATGAAACTGCGGTGCAGGGCTGAATACGTCCACGCCCGTTGAACTTTGACTCCGTCAAAATCTTGAACTCGTTCGTCCGCAGGACACTTCTTTCCGCTGAGATAGCTTAAGTCACTCGCCACGATCGAGAACTCGTGCCCGCCGTCGACGAACCGCCGTGCCAACTCATAATGTCGCGTTCCACCGGCATCGTCGGGTGAGACAAACGCTTGATGGATTAACAGGACGTGCATCTGCGAAACTCCGGAATCAAATGTGGCATTAAATGGTTGAGTTGAGGGAGGTTTTCTTCGAGCGAACCGTCGGCATGGACGGAGGCCACTAAAGGCATACCGTTAGCGTTGATGAGATTGAGTGATACGGCGGCATTCCATTCCGAACCGCTTACAACGACGAGATCACGATCGATCGATACGCGTTGAGCATCTGGTCCCAGCAACGTCGCAAAGACAATCTCTGACGATGTCGACTCGATACAGGCTGATAACGCTGGCTCGACCGAATGGTAGTAAGTTGACCGCCAACCGAGTGCGGAATCAGTGGCCGCTCGCGTTACGGTCAATTTCAATGACGGAGAAGACGATGCGATGGCAAGGCGATACGCTCCCTTCGTCGTCTGTATCTCAATTGAAGTTTCAGCGTGATCCGTTTTGAACGGTCCATCCGTAAGTAACCAGTGCAGGCGGAAATCATGGGATTGGCGGCCGCTCAGCGAATCGACGACCAGCCAGTGTTCGGCCCCCAGTCGGACAAGGCCACGACGGTGCGTCACGGGGTCGGATAAACGCCGATAGCCATCGTGTTCACCATTCCAACACGCAACATCACCGTGACACGGAACGTTTCGCTCGTAGGATTTTCCATTCAACCATGGCAGCCAGAGAAAACGACTGGCCCGATCCATCTGGTCTTTTCCATCAACGGTGACCGTATTATGGAATGAGGTATGCGCAAAAGGGTTATTCCACGGTGGTGGCGAGTTATAGCTATAGGTTCCGGGATCGATAGCGATGTTCTCGCCCCGCCACCAGATATCGACATGAAGCATATCCGCCTGTGCAGGACGATGATGAAACGCCGCGGCACGCGTCACAGCAAATCCGTCAGCACCCCGCATCGTAGCGTAGCCTCCGACGGGTGCGTCAAAGTCCGACCGACAAGAGATCTCCGGATCACAATCCGAACCTGTTTGTGAACGGGGTACTTCATCGACACCGGATTGGCCGTCTCGAACCTTGTACTTTGACGCATCCGCGACGCCGAACAGCCAAAACAAATCTTCATCCCAGGGACCTGCGTCATATCGGCAGCAGCCCGTTGTGAGAAAGCTGGCCGCCTGAACGACCGGACGGTAGTCTCGATAGTCCAGATTGTTCAGCGGTAGAATTAACGCTCCGTCGTCCTGTCCATAACAGGGGACGCGGCCGGTCAATTCGTCCTGAAGCTGAAAGACAAACTCGGTTGCTTTTGCAATGCGATTGCGAAGTGAGTCTGAAAACGGCTGCTGCAACACATCACCCAGACGGATTGACCAGATGTAATCATGTAACATGACACGATGGTAATTCATCGAATGCTGCGAGAATGCACCGTCGTCGTAGATTAATTCTACAGCCTGGCTCTCCAACAGTTGTTTACCACGTGCGGCCCACCGTCTTGAATCAATGAACTCGGGGAACAATGAGCCAATTGTCCAGAGCCCCATTGCCTCGCTCAGTCCGTGATTATTCCGTTGACTGAGTGCGTAGCCGATATTGGATTCGATTCGCAGTCCCGACACGGCGATCATTTGAGCCAGCATCGCTGATCTGCCTGGTGTCGATGCACCGCAGACAGCGAAGCCATACAGCCCAAAACACCATGCCATCACACGCAGGCTGATCTCTTGTCCGCATTTCCAATTCACACCCGTTTCAGGTGGGTTTGCTTCTCGCCAGCTTTCAATAAGTTGCCAGAAGAGCTCTGCGTACTGAGCGTCACCGGTCCGCCAGAACGCTCGAACAAGTGGAAAGACAAAAGCAAAGCGATTGGTTTCCCATGCAAGCTTGATATCACCAGCCCCGAAGTCGCTGATCTGACTCCAGTGTTGGTTTTTTGGAAATTCATTCTTATGGATCGGATCAGCGTGCCAGCGTGGAGGGAACCCGACGTTCATCCGCTCGTGTGAAAAGAACGAAATGAAACCTCGGCCAATATCGTCGGCTGCTGACAGGGGCGAACGTCCGGAAGTGTCCCATTTTTCGAAAACAGCCCGATACGCTTCGCGATTTTGTGGATCGAAGAAGAATCGGGGGGCTGAGGTTCGCCGATACTCAGCATATCGCTCGGGATCGCCAAGCGATCGATCCGTCAAGAAATTTGTGAGGGGCTGTTCTTCCCACGTCGTGGCGGGAAGCTGAAGTCGAACCAACCCACTCTTCATACGCATCGCATGCCAAGTCCGATACATCAGCCATTGGGGGCCGAAGTAACGCAGCAACTGCGAACAACGATGAAGGTGGGAGACATTCACTTCGTCGGAATCCTTCGAGTCCGAAATCAGACTCGCTGGGCTGTGTAAAAAAAACGAATTCGACCTAAGCGGCACGCCGTTGCGGAATCGCTTTAACGTTCAGGACGACATCTGCGATTCGTTCCGAAGCAGATCCGTCCCAAAGCGGTGGAATACGTCCTCCCTTTCCATGTCCCGCCAGAATCTGAGAAACCTCGCGGCTTAACAGATCCATATCTGTACCTACGAGTGTGTTGGTGCCGTGTGTCACGGTGACTGGTCGTTCGGTGTTTTCTCGCACGGTCAGGCAAGGAATGCCTAACGCGGTTGTTTCTTCCTGAAGTCCACCCGAGTCCGTGATGACGACTGTCGCTCGCTGTTGCAAGGCAAGACATTCCAGATAACCCGTCGGCGGAATTGCAAAGAATCTTGTTGAATCCTCAAAGTGGTAGCCGAGACTTTCGATTCGAGCTTTGGTTCGAGGGTGAACCGGGAACACGATTTGAAGTCGATCGCTGATCGTTGTGAGCGTCGCCAGGATTCGCTTCAGCGTTCCCGGGTCGTCGACGTTTGACGGGCGGTGCAGAGTCACCAATGCAAACT
>JBAXBD010000665.1:0-3810 GCA_037142165.1 Schlesneria sp.
GAGTGAGGGGAATCCTGGTGACGCAGGGACTTCACAAGGGGCGAAACTCAACCACTTTCTGTATCCGCGTCGCGAGATCGCCAATATCGTTCGCCTGCGTCGGCAGAAAGGGACGCTACCTGTTCTGGAGGAATTAACGAAAAGTTCCTCGGGTTGGTACAGTCGCGCCTCCGAGTCGTACCGACCGGCGTTGTCGACGTTCAAAATGCCGTCATCGGTTCCTGGTGCGGCAGCGCTAAGTACATTGCTTGAACTTCACCAGCTACCGAGAATTGTCGACAATACCCAGCCCGCTAGCACTTCGCCCGTGACGCTCGATTCGCTGCTGTCGACGGGGCCAAAAGTCCTGAACGTGCTTCCAAGAATCACATCGGGAACGAACGAGGATGTCTCACAGACACAAGTCTATTTGCATGTCTGGCGCAGACCGTTAGACAGTGTTCACGACAGACGGCCCGGCCAGCAGACTGATGGCCCCGGCGGCAACTGTTTTACATTTGACTTTGCCGGACGTTCCCTGCCTCTACGCATTTCGCCGATAGCCAAGTCCGACGAAGATGCCGCGACCGATATTGTCAATTTACCACTCGGGCTGACGCGACAGATTGCCAAGGCATACCCGGAATTGTACAGACCGGATGCCAGCTTCTGTATTTCACGTTGGGACGGAAAACGCTGGAACGTCATCACCTGGCCTGAAATTGACATCGTTGACTTAAATGGGACATCGAACTTCGATGATGGGATCACCACGCTGATCGACACGGAGCGGGGATTGTTTGTTACCAACCTCGAATCCGATCCTGCAAACCTGCGAGTCAATTATTATGTGGCAGTACCTGGCTATTGCGGAGGGGGTGAATATCGCCGTCCGGAATTGAAGGTCAATTACGAGCGGGCCATTTCTGCACCAGTCCCTCGTCCCGGCGTCGAAGGCGATCTTGTTAAGGAATTATCTCGGTCGTCGCGGTTTCAGCGATCCACGGGAACACTCCGTTTACTCGCAGGAAGCGAATATCACCTGGAGCTTCCCGTCAGCGATCAATACGGCTGGCCCACAACGACCACCCTGGAATTGGCTGAGGGTGCCAAGCTAGTGATTTCGTCTCAGCAATTAAAATGTGCTGCCATTGTTGACAGCGAAGCGGCCGCCCAGCCCTGGACGATCCGACTGGCTCAAGGGAGTCGACTGGACTTCGACGGATTGTTGATGAATTTGCCCATTCGCGTTGAAACCTTCATTGATGATGCATCTGCGGCGTCGGACCAGAACACGCAGTTGAAGGTTGCCTCACGGACTTCTGTTTCCTGCTGTAGCGGGGCGGATAATTCCGGTCTCGACGGTACGCCTCAATTCGACAGCAGTGGAGCGGCCAGCCATGATCCTAAACTCCATTTTCACCACTGCTCACTCAGCTCCACCAATTCGGAGGACGATCCAGCATCGTTGACACTCAACGCGGACGGTCTTCGAGTCGGCATTGATACCTGCCGGATGGGATCGATCGCGATCGAGCGGCAAGAACTCGCTGCCAATGATTGCCCTCGACCGATTCCCGAAATCTCGATGAACGATACGATCTGGGCAGCACACGACATTCCGACCGCAAAACAAAAAAGGAAAAATGATCCTCCGAATTTGACTTCCTTGATTTCAAGTTCGACTGCCACATCGCCTGTGAAACTGACGGCTTCCCGTAGCACGCTGCTGGGAAGTCTCAACATCGAAGGCCCGTTGTACGGCGAGGATTCATTGTTTGTTGGGGAATTGAACGTCCATCGTTACCAGCAGGGGTATCTTAGGTATTGTTACCTCGACCCAACAGGGAAAGATGCAACGGAAAAAAAGAATCAAACGAAAAACAAAGGAAAGTCGCCGATCCAATTTCGTTGCGTTCCGAGTAAGCACACGGCGAGCCGCAGCAAAGGTTCATCGCCACACGATTCGACGGACCCCGCTCCGTCGGATAAGTTTATCGTTAAAATGCCTTTTATCAGCCTGGACCCTACGGACCCCGGCTATGCGCAGCTCAGGCATGACCTTCCGAAAGAAGTTCTTCGCGGCGCCGAAGATGAATCTGAAATGGGCGCGTTCCACAACACCTTTTTTCCGCAACGGAACGCGGCATTACGATCGCGGTTGCAGGAATTCACGCCAGTGGATGCCGTAATAAACCTGTTGCTGGCAGATGACTACCCACCAACCCCGCTAACGCCGAACGAACAATAAGGGCTCTTACGATGTACGGAGAAATCTCCCGGTATGCATTTGATTCGGACCCACAGGACACTCGAGTCCTGTTTCAACAGGGGCGTCCAATTACCGATGCTGATTTAAACTTCCAAGCGGCAATCCCATATGCGTTGCACAGGGAGTTCGTTCAACAACTGATCCCTTGGCATGGAACAATTGACGTGTCGCCGGATAGTAAGCGCTCTTATCGAGACTATTACGTCGATGGGATGCGATGTCAGATACCCACCCTGATCAATGGAATCAATCCGTTCGGTGGGGAGGATGCACTTCCATCTGCTTTAAACCCAGTCGATTCCCCTGAAGATTTAAAGTCGGATACGTTCTACATCGAGATTTTTGAGGGCTCAATCTGTGACCTTCAAGACCCAAACTTAGTCGATGATTCGTTGTTTAAAGATGAACAACAAATCATTACAACATGGCGTGGACGCGTACAAGCACAAATTCATAAACGCGCAGCACAGTCACTTGACGAACAGACAATCTACTCAAGAGACAATTTCCTGAAATGGGTGGTAGGAAGTGAGAGAAAACCAAGCATTAAAATCAGTTTCAACGCCTCGAAACTGCATTCAACGGCTCCTCAGATAATTCGTGTAGAGGTGCACGAGCGGGAACCCCAGCTCATGTTGAAGTGGAGTCATGGCGACGGTGCCGAGGTGTATAAAGCATGTTATGCAAAAGATGGCTGTACCATGAATTATTCGGGATTTGGCGAGGTTCTCGATCCGTTTGGACATCGATCCAAGAGCGTGTATGAGATTAAAAAAGGTGCTGGTCTTTCGGAAGATATGCGTCCAGACACAAAAGACGACATAATAACGAAGACGAACACAAATTCCGTGGGCGATATTGTTCGTAAATGGGACAATTATCAGGCACCAGTTAAAAACAAGCAGAACGAGTCAGCTAATGCTTCTGAGGCGAGTATTTGTTTGATTGACAATGCACTTTGGGCAAGCTTTCCGGGAACTGGCTACGTCACTGGAGATTACTGGATAATTCGTTGTTTCAACGGAAATGTCAGCGTAAACGGAGGAAAGGTCAATACGGAGGAAACAAAAGTGGTGGATTCCGCGTTTCGATGGTCGGCAGCGCCATTGTTCACGCAAAATCAAGTAAGCGGTCAAATAATTCCGTACACAATTAGGTATCATCTTGCTCTCGCGTCGACGCCGCCCGTCGAAGCCGGAGAACCGGTTGGAGGAATAACACGCGATGGCAAGGAAGAACCGAGGGATCCGGATAGGGTCCTATTTCCCGTTACGACAACAATGGCGAATGGTTTTGTTGTTAACTCTGCAGCGGATACCGGGGAACGCTCGGATACTTTGTCGGTAGATTCACGAAACCCGGCTTCATACGATTCTTCTGTTGGCAATTCCCAGCAGTTTTCTGACTCATTTCGCCCCACATCCTATGTTGTGGATGAAATGTCTTCAGCGGCGGCGAAAAGCTGGCTCCGTCCTGTTGTCTCGGCGGTCATCAGTAAACCGCGCAAGACCGCGCTTGCTGGGGGGTATGTTGCGCTTGGGTTGTTTATGGCTCAGAAT
>JBAXBD010000666.1:0-3798 GCA_037142165.1 Schlesneria sp.
CAAAGACACTGCTTCTCCGAGGACTCCGAAGCAGTGGCACTTCATGATGATGCCCCAACAAGAATGCTTCGGGTCGTTGATATTCACGGCTGAGCCGAGTCAGTCGTAAGGTTGCGCAGGGAACGATCTTTCAAAGCAGGTTCGATTCGATGTGCCACTGCTTGACCGGCTTCGGTCAAGCAGTGCTCTTTGACCGACAGAAGGCAAAGACACTGCTTCTCCGAGGACTCCGAAGCAGTGGCACTTCATGATGATGCCCGAAGAAGAATGTTTTAAGGTCGTTGACGTTAAACAGGCAGCGTCATTCAAAGATTTGCTGATCGGCTTTGCAGATCACTTCGTAAGCGGTGACGCTGTCTTCTGCCGCTCGCAGTTCATCGGTGAATCCAGGTGTCTGCAACAATCGTCCGAGCCTCGCCAGCACGTGCAGATGCGTTCGTGAATCGCGACAGACGACCAGGAAGAACATATCGGTCATGACGTTGTGAGGAGCGCCAAACGCGATGCCTGACGGCAGCCGTCCGAACGCAATCACCGATTGACCAAGAGCATCAGGCAGTGGATTACGCGGGTGAGGGATTGCCACGCCGTTTTCAAATGCGGTTGATAAAACAGCCTCGCGTTCTTGAACGGCAGCGAGTAACGCCGCAGGCTGCCAGACTTCCCACGTTCGACCAGCCAGTTCTACAAGACTTTCCAGAACCGACCGCTTCGTGCGAGCCTCAAGCGGAACCATCACCGTTTCCAGCCGAAGTAGTGCTGAGATTGGATGGGGATTCGTGAATTCTGGCGAACGATGCGTTTGCTCGAGCACCGCTAGTTCGCGATCTGTGTACTCACGCATCTCTTGTTCGAGCCAGTGCGTGATTTCCGTGGGATGGAACTGCCACTCTCCACCCATCTTCCGTCCGGGAATTCTCCCTCGATTGACGAGCTTTTCGATTTCACGTCGGTCTCGTCCAAGTTGACGAGCCAGCTCTTCAAGGCTGAACCAATCTCGCGACATGTTTCGGCCAGACATTCAAGGGGCGGAATAAACCGTAGGCGGGGAAATCTGCAGGGTGATCAGGCGATCTGTTTTCATCGCCCGATCACATTCTTGGCAATCCTTTGCAACCACGTCATCTTTTACTTCGCGGGCATCTATTGCTTTGGCGTCGCTACCCGAAGAGACATCCCCTTCACAGCAGCGTGCGACTGTTCGATCAAATGCGTGTAATTCGACTTCCACACATTACCCGACCAGACCTGAATATCAAAGTAACCAGCGTACCCGGACGACTGGAATGCCTGAATCAGGTCGGGTAATGGAATAATCCCATCACCTGGCATTCGACGATCCTGCTCGGAGTTCGGCAAGCGATTGCTGTCGCTAAGCTGGACAATATTGGTAAGCGGAGCAATCTCGGCAATTCGTTCTTGCAATCGAGGTTCTTCCCACAAGTGGTAAGTATCGAATGCTAACCCGACTTGTGGCCGATCGACTGCGGACAAAACTTCCAGCGTCTGGTCCAGCGAATTCAAGAATGTCCAGCGTTTATTGAAGTATCGATGCATTGGGAGCAGCGATAAATTGACAGGGGTCCGTTCCGCGTGCTCCGCCAGCCGTCTCAGCCCATCGACAACAAGCCTGACGCTATGACGGTCGGTATGACCATGCCTGGACCCGCCGACAACGACAACCGTCTTGGCACCGACGATCACAGCCTGATCAATCGCCTGGCAGCCATCCTCAATGGCTTCAAGATAGCTGAAGCCACAGCCTCCGGTGAAGCCCCCGGCGAACGACAATGACGAAACAGGCAACCGGGCCTTCGAGAGCGCCTCGGCGGCATGCCGCTCACCAAACTCGGTCAGTTTCGGTCGCCACAAGCCGATTGCATCGAATCCTGCTTGTTTGAGTTGCGAAACTTCTTCCGCCAACGACCACTGGAGAGTGGTTAATTGACTGAGCGAGATTCTGAACGGAGCAATAGTCTTTTGCGATGCCGCATGAAAGCCTAACAAACTGGTTAAGTCGGAATCCAAAGTGGAGCTTTGAATGCCGTGATCGGAAATCGGATTATTCACTCTTGCGTCTCTCAAGAGTAGGGGTCAACGAGGATGAAAGGATTGTCCTCGCAGGGATGATGGTCTGTGAATGAAGTCCCAGACCACACGGGGCAGAATTGTGCCCGACAGATGCACGCTTGCCAAGAGCAGCAGGCAAGTTTTATTGAGATAAGAAAATGATGGTTGACTTGACGAGCACATCTGGCTTGACACGATCATTCATCAAACTTGACCAAGTGCTCGCCTTGCATTCGGAACACCGAATGATTCTTGCCTGATCCACGCGGCAGGATTCGTGGCTCGCGATCGCGAGGTGATTCGATCGAACGAAGCGGGACCAGCAACAGTTGTGGTGCGACCCCGATCAAAACGGTTGCGATGGCAGCGATGACACTGGCGATCAAAGGACCACGTCCTCCGACAAGGGTTGGCCGAGTGAGTGCCGACTCCAGCAGCATCTCGCGCAGCAGCCGTATGACACTCGCGGCGACAATCACCGTTGCCACGGTCCCGACCACCAGAACGATGCGTATGCCGGCATAAGGAGCGAAGATACTGGATGTCTCTTTGAGATGCACATTGCTGGCAGCCAGCAAGATCATCCAACGACTCCAGAACCCCGCCGTCCAGGGACTGCCAATCAGACTCGCCAAAGAAACGGTCAGCACGATTGCAGCGACAGGCGCATATCTCCCAAGCCCCTTCAGGTCTTCCACGAACTCGATTCCGCGATCGGTTCGTCCAAGATGATTGACGACCCAGACCATTCCCCCGCACGCGAAGAGTCCCGCGAATTGCGATAACACGATCAGGCCGATCGTTTCGTTCTGTTCAGCGAAGGCACCCCAGCGGGCGGCGGGATATTGAAGTTCCATCATCACCGTCATCAGACCAACCCCCAGCCAGGCGCTCTGCAATAACATCAGGCAGGCCAACCATCGTGGAACCGATTTCACGTTGGCCGAAAATCCTCTCATGGCCATCACCGACGAAATCACAAAAGTCGAAAGACACAACACGCTCATCAAGACAACAAGCGGTTGACCAAGCCCCACAAACACACGGCCGCAAAGCCGAGTCAGCACGACGGAACCGGTCAATACCCCGATCAATATCGTCAGCCCCCGCGACCGCAAAAAAGACCGGCGCATGTCTGGAATAAAACCCCATTGAAATGGAATCAGACCCATCCGCGTCGCGAGGCTGAAGACAACGATCCCGGTCGACAAAAGCAGCAGCTTTGATGGGGTGCCAATCGAATTCTCCGTATCACCGGGATCGTAGGCATCGAGCAGCACCATTCGAACCCCGTCGAAGTGAGTGGTTGCCACACAGTTCGTCAGAAGGGCAACACCCAGCCACAGCCATGCCGATGACAGGAAGTCAAACCCGACCTGAAACCGCCCGGGACTTTCAAGTGGTCCCACCGAACCCATGGACACCAGCGCCGACTCAGCGGGTGAATCAGAAGCTCGACGAAGGGCGATTGTGGCGAGACTGATGATCTCCAGCGACAGCCCGAGGTTCAAAAAATCATTTGATCGCACGACGAGCATTAACCCGGCAATGACAAACAACAAGAATCCATAAACCTTTGAACGATCTTCCTGGTGAGACGGTGGTTCGAACAAAACCACGCCAGCGAGTAGCCCAAACGTCAGCACCACCCACTGTTCCCAGATCGCTAACGGGTCATTGATCCAGATACGATTGAGATTCAAACCATCAGGTGACGGAGATGACGTC
>JBAXBD010000667.1:0-3795 GCA_037142165.1 Schlesneria sp.
GTCGAATACTCAGACGGATTGCGAACGGGACCATCGACGTTGACAACGCCGGATTCGAGGTCGATGGCACAATGGTTAGGCCGCATGGTCCAGGCCGGTTCTTCGCATGCTGCGATCGAGTTATCCAGCCATGCGTTACATCAAGGCCGATCGGCCGGAATCGAACTCGCCGCCGCCGTTGTCACCAACGTGACACAGGATCACTTCGATTATCATCACAACTTTGATGAGTACCTGAAGGCAAAATCGAAGATTCTTGAGCTGATTCGACCGGG
The DNA here is from genome assembly GCA_037142165.1 of Schlesneria sp. Lineage (GTDB taxonomy): Bacteria > Planctomycetota > Planctomycetia > Planctomycetales > Planctomycetaceae > Schlesneria. The sequence goes on from JBAXBD010000667.1 coordinate 276, forward strand.
CGGGATCGTTGCGCTGAACTACGATGACCCGGGTGCATGGTCGCTTCGAGATCAGGTTGGCGATCCCTCATCTTGCGTTTCGTTCGGACTGGGTTCGTCCGCCGACATCACTGCTCAGATTCGAGATGAATCACTTTCGGGAACGCGATTCCGCATGGGAATCCATGGCAGATCAATTGATTGCGCGACACGGCTCATCGGTCGTCACAATATTTCCAATATCCTGGCGGCGACCACCGCAGCGACTCACATGGGACTGACGCCTGAAGAAATTGTCGCGGGAATTGAATCATTTCGGTCTGTTCCCGGCAGACTGGAACAAGTGGATTGCGGACAGCCGTTCGATGTCTTCGTTGATTATGCTCATACCGACGATGCACTTCGTCGTTGCCTGACCAGTCTTAAGAGCTTGACACCTGGCCGAGTGATCTGTGTCTTCGGGGCGGGTGGTGATCGGGACCGGACAAAGCGACCGAAGCTCGGCAACGCGGCCTTACTTGCCGACGTCGGAATTGTCACAAGCGACAATCCACGCAGTGAGAATCCGCAGGCGATTATCGACGAAATCGTCGCCGGAATGCACGACGGAACGACACCGCCGGTCATCGAAGCCGACAGACGTGAAGCCATCAACCAGGCCCTGTCGATGGCAGGCCCGGGTGACTGCGTATTGATTGCTGGCAAGGGACACGAAAACGAACAGATTATTGGCCCCGATCGTTTTCCGTTTGACGATCGGCAAGTTGCGAGAGAGTTCCTGCGAGATCGGTGGCAACCACTCGCTCGACCGCTCGAAAAAGTGAGCGCCTGACATGGAACGTTTCAGTCTGCAAGACCTGATGCAGGTCACAGGAGGTCGACTGCGAGAGGTCGATTCCGCAGACGCACGCTTCGATCGAATTTCGATTGATTCGCGTGAAATTCAACAGGGAGACGTCTTCTGGGCCTTACAAGGTGAAAATCATGACGGGCATGATTTCGCAAAAGAGGCATTAGAACGGCACGCTCGGCTCTGTGTCATTTCAGCAGACCGTGCGAATTGCGTGGACGGCGCCAGCTTGATCGTCGACGAAACGCTTTCTGCACTGGGACAATTCGCCCGCTGGAATCGCAGTCGTTTGGACGCTCTTGTGATCGGAGTCACGGGTAGTGTCGGCAAGACGACGACTCGCGAACTGATTTTCGCGGCACTCAGCGGTCAATATCACGGAATCCGCAGTCGAAAGAATTTTAATAATCTGATCGGCCTGCCGCTCAGCCTGCTGGATCTTGACCCATCGCACGAATTTGCCGTCCTGGAAATGGGTGCTTCGCAAATCGGCGATATCCAACAATTATGTGACGTGGCCCGTCCGGAAGTCGGTGTTGTGACGGCGATTGGTCCAGCACATCTTCAGTCGTTCGGTTCAATGGCGGCCATTATTCAAACCAAAGGAGAGTTACTCGAACAACTTCCTTCGACCGGCTTTGCTGTGCTACCGGGAGACGACATCGTCCTGCGTCAAATGGCAGATCGGGCACCCTGCCCCGTGATTTTTGTTGGCCAGGGTGATGACAATCAGATCCAGGCCACACACGTTGAAGCCCACGCCGGAAGCTTACGATTCCGTTGCGAAGGATTTGATTTTGATATCCCGGTTAATGGTCGACATTCCCTTTCCAACGCACTGTGTGCGATTGCAATCGGACTCGAAATCGGTATTTCCACTCGCATCTTATCATCGGGACTTGCCACGTTTACGCCGGCACCTGGCCGAGGTGGTTTAATTCAGATCGGACCGTGGACGGTGATCGACGATACTTATAATGCCAGTCCGCTCTCGGTTGCTGCGTCCTGTCGACTTTTGAAAGACATCGTGATTCCGGGTGCTCGGCAGCGCTTACTCGTGCTGGGCGATATGCGAGAACTGGGAGCTACGGCTGCTTTTGAACACGAGCGAATTGGAAACCTGGCCGCCGAACTTCGCTTTGATCGCCTGCTGGTTTGTGGTGAACATGCTGGCGACGTCGCACGGGGTGCCAAGCGAAGCGGAATGAATGCACATCAAATCGCAGCAACGAATGACACTGATACATTGCTGGCGATTCTGGACTGCTGGCTAGAACCATGCGACCTGTTGCTGGTGAAAGGTTCTCGCTCAACACGCATGGAACGAGTCATCGACTGGCTGAAAACAAACGCTGAGTTGCGGGAACGATCGCAGACAACCGGACAGCATCGCATTTGCGCATAAGGAAGAAAAAGAAAACGCATACAAACAGGAGAGATTCCATTCGAATTTCGAACATCGGAGAGAAACTTGAATATCGAATTCATCGATTCGATTTTCGACTCATGTTTTTCTCCGTGGGTTCGACTGAAGTCTGCGGCCATGCCGCAGTGAGGTTCCGTCACGTGCGATCGGTTTGCGGAAGCCGATCGTCCGTCCGGGTCGCGCCGGGCATTAACGTTCACGGTGATAAAGCGGTCTCTGGGTCGATTGCTTTGTCATCTCGTCGTGACGGGACCAAAACCCGGGCGCTGGGCCTGTCCAGCCAGCGCCCGGGGATTTTTTAATCATCTGGCAATCGACATTTTCCTGAGCGGACCTGGATTTTCAGAGCAAAGTCATCAGTCAATCTGGCAACTTCTGCAAGGTCTCCCTCTGTATTCTTTCTCGCACGAGGTCATCAATGAAACGATCACTAACACTCGTCACGACAGCTCTCATCCTGTTCGGAGTCGCGTTCACCTGGCAATCGTCCAATGCCGACGACGAAAAAGCCGATGCGACCGCTCGAACCGAGGGAGCCGCGAAGCAACTTGAGCTGATCAAAAGAATCGAAGCTCTGGAAAAGCGACTTGAAAAACTCGAAGCGGAAAAAATGCCCATCAGACAGGCGGATCATCGAGACGAGTACTACGTTCCGGCTCCTGGAACGCTTCCGCAAGGCGGCGCAGAAGAGGATTACGAGGGGGGACGTAAGACCAATGGTCAAACGTGGCGGATCAGGATGTTAAGCCATCGTCACTCAGCCGATGGGCCACGGTAGTCGTACCGGGTTAATTCGAACGCCCTTAAAGAAAGCCGAGTTACCATGGACCAGCTACTTACCGGCATCCATCAGTTCCACACGAACGTGTTTCAGAATGAGCGAGAATTCTTCGAAACGCTGACATCTGGCCAACATCCAAGTGCGTTGTTTATCGGCTGCTCGGATTCACGCGTTGATCCGTCAATCATCATGCAGGCTCAGCTTGGCGAACTATTTGTCCTTCGCAATGCGGGAAACATCGTACCGTGTCACGGGGCGTCGAACGGCGGTGAGCCCGCCACGATCGAGTATGCTGTGACGGCATTGGGTGTGAAGGACATCATCGTATGTGGACATTCAGGATGTGGTGCCATTCAGGCGATGTTAAAGCCAGAAAAAATGACCAACCTGCCTCTTGTGCGAGGATGGTTGAGTCATGCCGAGGCGACTCGCCTGATCGTCACCGAGAACTATCCAAAATATGATGGTCACGAACAGTTAGAAA
>JBAXBD010000668.1:0-3792 GCA_037142165.1 Schlesneria sp.
AGCGTTGTCCGCCGTTGTCACTCGAGCCAATGATTCAGAATGTTCCCGAGTCCACCGGGCAATTGACTCGATGATTTCTTTGCGAAGTTGTCGTGCAGACTCCTCTTTCTTCAGTTGTTCTTCGGCGAGTGCAATCAAATCTTTGAGAGTGCACTCGTTTGAAGAAGTCGATTCGATTTCCATGAGCTTGCGAAGTGTTTGGGCGTTCTCTTGAATTCGTTCGGCGAGTTGATGAGATTCCTGTTCGCATCGCCGAATGTGTATTTCGTTCTGAAGAAGCGTCTCTCGTTGAGCGAGCCATGCCTGTGTTTCACTTGGCAATGGGGCGTTCGCACCAACGCTCTGCCACGCCAACTCCCATCGGTGTTGAAGCGCCAGACGTTCCGTTTGCAGTTCCGCCATGCGGATTGCTGCTTCATGCACGCGTAAGTCATTCGATTCGAGATCCGCCACTTCTTCTGCAAGCAGTGCCACTCGATCAGCTTCGTTTCTCAGTCGATCAGCAATCGAGTCCGTATCTGTGATCGATTGCTCAAATTCATCTATTAGCTGCGAATCAGGAACAATCCGGTTCGAAAAGTGGCGGCGAATTTCCGACCAGATTTCCGCACGTCGGTTCCGGGCAATTTGCAAATCTGCTTCCGTGGGAAGTTGAAATTCATTGCGGAGTTTCTCGATTGTCTTGCAGAGTTTTTCCCTTTCGACTTCGAAATCAGCAAGACGTATGCGGAGCAGTGATTGTTCGGCCTGGTTAGTTTGAAAGCCCGTCTCCGATTGTTTTAACCAATTGAGATCGGGAATTTTCAACGAGGCGAGTTCAGAAATCGATTTGATCTCGAGTCCGAATCGATCGATTTGCTGACGTGCAACCTCCTGCATTTCCGCCATCTCTTTGTGAGCGAGAGCAAGACGTACTTCCAGGTCGCCGTCGTTTTGTATCTTTCGAAGAAGATTGCGCAGGTCGTCAAGCGGGCGAACTTCGGGAAGCGTTTTCAATGATTCTTGAAGTTCCTGAAGTTGAGCGGAGAGTCGGCCACGCAGAAGAGTTGCCTGCTCCAGTGACTGTTGTAGTCCCGTCTGCTGTCGTCCTAATTGACCAAGTCGAGTTCGGAATGTCCGATCCACGATTGTTGTCGTGTCAGGGATTTGATTCGTCGGAACGGACATTGACGACAGCAGTTCTCGAATTGATGCCTGATGACGATCACGATCTTCAACGAGTTTCAGACGATCATGAAGTCCCTTCTGGCAAGCACCCCACTCGGTGACAAGGTTGGAAATTTCATCGGGCCGACTCATAAGTACTTGCGGCTTGGCCAGCTTTTCAAGCTCGTTCTGCGCGTTCTCGATCGTTTCCCTCGCCGCCTGCTCATGAATGCTGTGCTGTTTGAGTAACAGCATGGCTTGTTGTCGCTTCGCACTGAAGTCGGGAATAAGTCGTGGGATTGACCTCAGTAACGTGAGTTCTTTTTCAACGGAATCCAGCTCTTGAACGAGCGGCCAGGCGAGTTGCCATCGCTGGAATCGATCTCGTTCATTCGTCTGTTTTGCCAGACTGGTTGAAACATTTTCGAGCCTGAGCAACGTCTCCTGACGAATCCGATCCGCTTCTTCCCATTCAGAAACGGACAGCAATTTGTCACGCAGCGCCTCTTTTTGTTCCTGCAGCATGACGATCGACAGATTTAGTCGCTGTTTCTTCCCTTGCGGTTTGAAGATCTCAGCGGCATCGTCGACGAGCTTCTTTTTTACTGAGTTCAGGTCCATCACACCTGAACCGGTCGCGAACAGGATGTCGCCAAGATCTCCACTTCCCGTCGCGATCTGGTGACCACCTTGAACCAGTTGCTCGTAGTCGATCCCGTATCGCTGTCGGAAAGTCGCTTCATCGATTCCAGCCAGCAATTGAGTCCAGTGATTGGGGTCGATAATCGCAATATCATCACCCGCTCGCAGCGAATCTTTACGAGTTTTACGCCGGATGACTTCCACTTCAGCACCCGAACTGTTCGAGACAACACCACCGATCCGAAGATTCGGATTCGAATGGACAAAGTTATCGTCGGTTCGTTCATCAAATCCGAATAAGAGCTGTCGAATGGCTCGCAGCGTCGTACTTTTCCCCGCCTCATTCGGCCCGTACACCAGATGAAAACCAGGACCAAGTGTCAGCCTGACATCAGTGAATTTCCCGAAGGCAATCAAATCCAATCTGGAAAGCCGCATGCTGCATTCGCCCTGGGTCGACCGTGTTCGCGATAATGAACTCACGGCCTGAAGACATGAAGTATCAGTTTTATTTGAGCGTTGCCGGACCCGATTCAGAAGTAACGGACTTTGCCATTCCGAGAATCGCGTTGTGTAACGGGCCATTCGTTACGATGATGCCTCGATTTTCTCGAAGTTCATGGCCATGCGAGAAATCAAGAGGTTTGCCCTGAAGGTCTGTCACCGTGCCGCCGGCTTCCGTCACGATCAGAACTCCACCCGCATGGTCCCAGATCTTTTCGAAATAGCCTGTCTTGGCAGGAAGACGCAGGTAAACGTCTGCTTCACCCGCAGCGACCATCGCATACTTGGCCTGACTGTCCATTCGAACGGGGGCCGCCTGGATCCCAAGCTTTTCGGCGATCATCGCGGATTCATTGTGCGAGCTGTGACTCGATTCAAACGATTCACAAAACCGGGCTAAGGTCGGGTCATTCAATTCAGTGACATGGATTCTTCGTGGTTCAGATTCAGCATCGAGCCGCAACGCGAAAGTCCCTTGACCCAATACTGCGTAAAATAAGGAATCCCCGCTTTGATTTCTTGTCCCCAGGTTAGGGCAAGCGAGAATTCCAATCCGAATTTGACCATCGACGATCAGTGCCAGTGAAATGGCGTACTGGTCTCGACGAAGAAACCCCTTCGTTCCATCAATGGGGTCCAGTGTCCAGAATCGTGGCGAGTTGTGTTTGGCACCCCCTCGATCGATCCAATTCCGGATTTCGTCGTGAGATGCTTCTTCGCGATAGTGATTGCAGATTAACTTGTGAATTTCTTGAAGAAAGTGCTCGTTCTCGGGCTGATGAAGCGCCAGAGCATCTTCTTCCGCGATGATGGGATCATCCGGAAACGCCTCGCCAATTGCGTGGCAGACAACCGCCTGGCTGGCAAAGTCAGCAACGGTCACCGGACTGTTGTCTTTTTTGTCCAGGACTTCCGGCGTGATCGCTGCTTGAACGACTCGGCAAATCCTGGCGGCCTTTCGCACCGCATCCAGGCCAACCTTCAGTTCTTCGGCGTAAATATTGGACATGTTGAATAGCCTCACTGAATGTTGTTCAAAGTTGTTCAGACGGTGGGAACGGCGACCTTCAATTGAGTCGCAAGGTCCACAAGTGCTTTCCAGTTGCCATCATCAAGCGGGATGCCCGACGCACTTCGACTTGCGAGCGTTCGTCGCTCAGGATCGCCTGGCAGCGTCACGTCATTGACTCCATCGATGAGAGGTACATCTCGAACGTAGGTTTCCAGTTGTCCGACTTCGCTCAGCAGATGTTGCGACCCACCAAAGAATTCGGGGTTCATCACCCAGAAAACGGCACAATTTCCAAGCGGAGGAGGTGGGTTTGGAAATGCACACTGACCGCCAGAAAAACCACCCGCCAGCATCTCGATCATGAAGGCGAGGCCAAAGCCTTTGTAAGCCTGGTCGCCACCAAGTGGCAGGATTGTACCTGGTGGATTTCCATAAAGTTGATTGGGGTCGGTCGTCGGCTTGCCGTCAGGGTCGAGGATCCAACCGAG
>JBAXBD010000669.1:0-3788 GCA_037142165.1 Schlesneria sp.
GCGTTTTTTGAGTCGACTGTCACCAGCGCCAACGCAGAATTCGTCACGACGCGCGAAGCTCTGGCGATCGAACTGGCGGAACTCCGAGAACAGCACAAACGGCAACTTGAGGCTGAGCAAAACGAATGGAAGCAGACTCGCGAGCTTGAACAAGCCGAATTGCGAGCCGCGCGTCAGGCATGCGAACGCGAAGTTCAAGACGCTCGTGAAGCACATGAACTCGCATTGCAGCATGAACGCGAGGTCTGGGAAGAAACACGCAAACGTGAACAGGCCGAATCGATCGCGGCGCGAGAAACGCTCGACCGCCAGTTGATCGCCCAGCGGGAAGAAGAAGCAGAAGTCCTGCGCGCAGAACGTCGTGAATGGGAACAGAATCTTACTCGCGAAAAAGAAGCTCTGGCCGCGCTTCAAAGTGAGTTGTCGCGTGAACGTACCTTGATTGAAAGCCGAATCCGGTTCCAGCAGGATCATCTGGATAAGTCGCGGTACGAATTCGAGCAGGTACAGAACGAACATCGTCGTGAGCGACAAGTTGAACGTCAGCGACTCGAAGAAGCCGGAATGCAGATCATCCGCCGTTTACGACAGATCGACCAATATCGATCCTCAATCGATGAACGTGAGAAATCTCTTGATCGTGAACACGAAGTGTTCCATCAGATGCGAGAAGCGATCACGAGCACGGTCGAACTGGATCGATTGAATATCCAGGCGGAACGACAAGCCTGGGACCAGGAACGGGAGTACCAGCAAACCGAATTACGTCGCCAGCAGGAAGCGGTCGCCGAACGAAGCGAAAGCCTGGAAAGTCGCCGTGCCCGACTGGATAAGTTGCGTGCCGAACTGGAAGAAACACATCGAGCGACCCTCGAAATGCGATTGGCAGTCGAAGAAGCCTGGGCACAGGTCACCACGGCCACCGATCAGGAAGACGCCCGAGAACGAGTTGAACTAGCTCGAAAAGCATTGATGGACAATTACGAGCAATTGCATGCAACACTCAATGAACAACGCCACGACCAATTCGAAGCTCAAGCGAAATTCGAACGCCAGCGAACCGAGTTCGCCGAAGAACGTCAAAAGCTGACCCAGTGGTTCGCCGCCCGCGACGAAGAGTTGCGTCTGGGTGAAGAACGCCTGAGAATCTCCGCCGCCGAGTCCTCATCACAACACACAACCTGGCTCGCCGCCCGCGACCGCTGGCTGATCGAAAGAACCGAAGCCGAACAACTGATTCGCAGGCTTCTGTCTTCATTAGGCGAAAACAACCGCGAACAATCGCAAGATCTGGAAGCGCTGTTGCCGCAGAATGACATCTGAACTGAAGCCCGTTTCAAATTACGAGGCTTTAAGTCCTATGTAATTCGCGTCTCCTTACGCGCCCGGAATCATGGGTCTATTCGCGGCAAAGTTTCGCGCGACTCTGATGGAACTCGATCATCCTCGAAACAATTGTCGACGCGGAACCTCGTCTGACTGGGTGGAAAAAAAACGTGTCAGACGCCGAATTTGTCGATTGACCACACGAATCAGTTGGCCTGAGTCCAGTCTTCAACCTGAAGCCGTGTTATCGCAGCAAAATCGCTGTCCTTTGTAATGACCGTGCAGTTTCCAGGGGTCAGCGCGATCGCAGCGATTTGAATGTCGACTTGCTGCATGGGCCGGCCTCGTGATCGCAGGTCACTGAATAGACAGCCGAATTCGCGAGCGGCGGATTCGTCGTAGGGCCAGACAATCAAGCCGGTCATCCGCTGAACCAGCCGGTCGATGTTCTTCTCTCGCGTGGTACTGTGGCAAACACCGACCCGAAGTTCACCCAGAACGGGAGTACAAATTCCGACGCGATTTCCCGATTCGACCTCCCTTCGAACTCGCTCATAGATTCCGTGACGGCGATTAATAAAATCGGCCGCAGGACCGGTGTCGAGCAGGTATCGTTTCAATCGACTGACTCCAGCCATGATGCACGAACAGACTCCTTTTGGAAATCATCATCTGTTGCTTCCGAGTCAAAATCAAAATCGACGAGTGGTACACCCTCTGCAGACTTATCCATGACGGCGATCAAGTGTTGAATGCCATCGGGAGTCGTCGGGTAATTGGCTTCGTCGATTCCAATATTACGGGAAAGAGGTGTTACTTGAACCTGCAACCCCTCGGGCCAGTCATTGGGAACAATCAGCTCGACTCGACCTCCGTGAACGATCGCCAAAGCACTTTGCATAAGTATTCTCGCCGATAATTTCGGGAAACAAATCGTACCCGCGCCGATCAAAGCAGTGATTTAATTTACTTCATCAGGTTCTGAATTGCACCGTCAAAAAATCAGTCGAATACCGTCGATGCCAGATCCGTCACGATTCTCAGAGCGCCTTCGTCCGGCGAATTCGTTCTCTATCAAAGCCGGGGATGTTCCAGCAGCAATCGAATCCGGGTCGCTGGCCCGTAAGTTGTTTTAGACTGATGGGTTATTTCATTCGGCGGCCGGGAAATGATATAACCATATCAAGTTTGGATCGTCAAAATGGAATGACCTCTTGGTAGCTCACTACGCAAACAACTCTGTACTCTTTGATTCAGTACCTTTGGTGTAACGACGCTTGATCGATGACGTAACCCTTTGCCACTTGCAGAATGAGAACATCTTCACCATGCAGCACGACGTCAAAGTTTTTCAGTCAACGGTCACAAAGGATGCGTTGCCCCAAGCCGAGTCCCACAACCCGGATGAGTTACTCGACGACGCAAACAGTCCGCCGGAGGACGAGACGTCGATGCGGCGAGCACTGGCGATGGACGAGCAGACTTACGGTGCTGAGCATCCCAATGTCGCCCGCAGTCTTAAGGATCTGGCTCAATTGCTCCAGGACGAGAACCGATTAACGGAGGCTGAACCGCTGATGCGGCGAGCGTTGGCAATCGACGAGAAGTCTTATGGAGCAGAGCACCCGAATGTTGCTCGCGATCTTAACAACCTGGCGCAGTTGCTGCAGGACGAGAACCGACTGACAGAGGCTGAGCCGTTGATGCGCCGCGCGCTGGTGATCGACGAACAATCCTACGGGACGGATCACCCGGATGTTGCTGTCGCCCTGAACAACCTCGCTTTGTTGCTCCAGGCAACCAACCGTCTGACAGAGGCTGAACCATTGATGCGCCGTGCCTTGTCGATCGACGAACAGTCATACGGTGCGGACCACCCGGACGTCGCCATCGACCTGAACAACCTCGCCGCGTTGCTGAAGACAACGAACCGTCTGACGGAGGCCGAGCCATTGATGCGTCGTGCACTGGCAATTGACGAGCAGTCGTACGGTGCCGACCACCCGGATGTCGCGATCGACCTGAGCAACCTGGCGGCGTTGCTCAAGGCCGCTAACCGCCTGGCTGAGGCCGAGCCGTTGATGCGCCGCGCACTGTCAATCGATGAAAAGGCTTACGGAACGGACCACCCGGATGTTGCCTCCGCCCTGAACAATCTGGCTCAGTTGCTCCAGGACACAAATCGTCTGACGGAGGCCGAACCGCTCATGCGACGTGCGCTGGCAATCGAAGAACAGGCCTATGGCGCCGAGCACCCGGCAGTCGCCATCGCCCTGAACAATCTGGCTGCGTTGCTGAAGGAAACGAACAGATTAACGGAGGCCGAGCCATTAATGCGTCGCGCTCGGGCGATCGATGAACGGGCCTACGGCGCCGAGCACCCGAGGGTCGCGATCGACCTCAACAATCTGGCTGCGTTGCTGCAGGCGACGAACCGACTGACCGAAGCCGAACCGCTGATG